>CAYYAN010000200.1:0-2943 GCA_964469825.1 uncultured Chthoniobacter sp.
TGCCCCATCAGCCTTCGCAGCTTTCTCGTCACGAGAGTGATGAAATATTCGGGCTAGTCAACCTAGTCAAAATCCGTAAGTTTTTTGCACGCTTTGATAAAGATGAAGATTTTATTTCAGTTAAAGAAATCGCTAATCTCTTAGGAGAGGTTACAGAAATGGGTAACAATCTTGATCCAAATCTTCACGAAGCCTTGGATAAAGCTCTACAATATAAAGAAAGCTTTGTTAAAAAAGGTTCTGGTTCTATTTCCCATGAAGAAATAGAAGCATTTAGACGAGTATGTACCCTTTCTCAAGATGATACGGAAGCTTCTTTCCACCAATTTAATGAAAACTTCCAAACAATTTGGAATGAGTTACCCTGTGTTCAGAAAGAATTTTTGACAGCACTTTATCACAAAGCAGATGCAACTGCTCGGCAAACAGCAGCTATTGGAGCAAGTACTGTGATTGGTGGAATTGAAGCTATTTGGCATCTAGAAGGACTAAATGATATACATGGACGTGACTTATTTGAACATCCAAGCTTCAACCTTGGTGCTGCTGCAACTGCTCTTGGATTCATAGCATTTCCAAATTTAGTAGCAGGGCTTGGTTCTTTTGGAGTGCTTCCTATAATATATGGAGTTACGTTTGGAGGAATGCTCGGTGTCGCCATTGAAAGGAGTATAGCAAGCACAGGTCAAGCTGTTAGTCGCTATCTCCAAGTTGATGCCTCTAGCGAACAAGCGCAGAAATCTTTTGCAGAATTTTCTGAAGCTTTTAATAGGTCATGTGGAAATCATTTAGAAGGTTTCTTAACGACGACGAAACTGTTACAAGAGAATAACAGAAAGCAATTGGAACAAGTTAACGACTTTCTTAAGCCTGATCCTCTTAGATCAAGAAATCCCATACTTCAAGCTGTTGCCGAGAAATTTAAAACCTACTTGGAATCTAAAAATGAATTTTATCAAAACTCCATCGTGGCTCTTGAAAAACAGATCCAAGTAAGAGAAGAGAACAAGCAGGAAGAAGGGGAGCGTATTGATTCAAAAGTTTATTTGAGAAGAGGGCTTCCTTAAAACTTGACAGGGTTGCAACCAAGATAATTAATAGGAGGCTTTATGCCCCGTTATCTCGATCCTAAGAATGATTGTATTTTTAAAAGGATTTTTAGGAACGATCCATCCGCTTTTCCGGCTTTTGCAGTAGATATTATAAAGCTCTTGCTTTCTGTTGTTATTGCTAACTTCTTGCTAGTTACAACAACAATCTATGCTGATGTAACGCTGCCAGCAATTTTTGGCGACCACATGGTGTTGCAGCAGGGAACGTCGTTGCCGATTTGGGGTGAAGCTGATCCTGGAGAAAAAATTACGGTTCAATTTGTCGGACAAAAAGTAACAACAACGGCACGCCAAGATCGGCAATGGCGTGTAAACCTTCGTCCAGTCTATCTTCGAAGTTCTCCTGATGTTTTAATCATTGATGGGAAAAATCATTTAGAATTTTCTGATGTAATAATCGGGGATGTCTGGCTTTGTTCAGGGCAATCAAACATGGCGTTTCCTTTGCGTGAAGCCGATGGAGGAGAAGCAGCCATTATCCATGCGGAAGATGAGCAATTACGCTTTTTTGTTGTTCCTCAAAGACGAGCTTTTCAACCCCAACACCATTTAGAAGGACGATGGGAACGTTGCTCGCCAGAAGCAGCTGCGAATTTTTCTGCCGTTGGTTATTTTTTTGGACGAGATCTGCGCATGGCAACGGGTATGCCAATTGGCTTGATTGGCAGCTATTGTGGTGGCAGTTCTGCACAAGCATGGATGAGTCTTGCTGCACTTCAACAGGCACCTTCTTTCAGCCATTATGTTGCTGAATATCATCAAATCATTCGTGACTTTTTAAAAAATAATGAAACCTATACTCAACGAAAAAATGACTACGAACAAGAACTAGCCGCATGGGAAGAAGAGGTGGGAACTCCTTATCAGGCAGAACTGGCTGCTTGGAGACTCAAATGCAAAGAAGCCTGTTCTAAACTTTTGGCACAACCCTTAAAACCAGTTCCTCTTTCTCCAAGACCAGTTCCTCCTTTGCTGCCAGATGGAGGAGTGACGGCACCTACAATGCTTTTTAATGGGATGATTGCTCCGCTCATTCCCTATGCAATTACAGGAGTTATTTGGTATCAGGGTGAGTCAAATGAAAATAGGGAATCTGAAAATTCTTGGATGACAGCCTATCCTCATGCGGATAGGCATTATTCTATTCCTTCTGCTTTTGAGTATCGACGTCTTTTCCAACGTCTGATTCGTTCATGGCGTGCCGCTTGGGGAGAGGGGCCCTTTCCTTTTTACTTTGTGAATCTAGCTGGATTTCGCAAGTCAACGATCGACCCCGTCGAAATGCTGTTTGATGATGAGGGCAGTTTGAATCCTGGTTGGCCTTGGTTGCGGGAAGCTCAGGCAGTTGCGCTTTTGTTGCCTGAAACGAAGATGGCGGTGGCTACGGATATTGGTAATCCTGATGATATTCATCCCAAAGATAAACTTGATGTAGGACGTCGACTTGCATTGATGGCACGAAAAAATCTTTATGGTCAAAAAGTAGTAGCAAGTGGGCCTACTTATCATGCGATGAAGCAAGAAGAACATAAAATTCATCTCATGTTTGATAATGTTGGCACAGGGCTAACTGTTGCTGCTCCCCCTTGGCGATATAACAGCTCTACTGTTGTGCCGCTATCACTTCAAGGTTTTGCCATTGCGGGAGATGACCGTCATTGGTATGACGCAGTTGCTTTGATTCAAGAAACAGATACTATTATTGTTTCCAGTGAATTTGTGAAAAATCCAACAGCAGTCCGCTACAACTGGAAAGACAACCCCACGGGCAATCTTTATAACAAAGAGGGATTGCCAGCAGCACCTTTTCGAACAGATTTAGATCAACCAA
>CAYYAN010000200.1:2953-3351 GCA_964469825.1 uncultured Chthoniobacter sp.
TTAATTTGCTTTAATAATTAAAATGGTCCTAACTTTATGATGAAATTTAAAAAAATAGTTTTACTTGGGTTGCTTCTGCTTTTTGAAATAAGCCTCTTTTCAGCTCAAGCCATGCTTCCAATGTGGGGTGAAACTCCAAAAACCAAAGAAAAGCAAGTAACAGCATCTAAGATAGAGGAAGAAAGAAAAAGGGAAGCAACAAGTGGAGAGACAACTTTACAAGATGATGGAGGGGATCAAGAAAGCGAGATTAATAAGATTGAGCTTGATCAACTTGCTGAAAAAAAATTCATCGAAGTTTTTTCAGAGGCAAAAGAAAAATACAATATAAACTCAAAAGCAATTAAGAAATTTAAAGAAAATCCTACAGAGAACGCATTGATGGCTGCTGATGCTGC
>CAYYAN010000201.1:0-3344 GCA_964469825.1 uncultured Chthoniobacter sp.
ATTTTTTCTGTAGCCTAAAGCCTCTAATCTGTAGTCTTGCCTCATGTTTCAGGTCACTATCCTCGCCAGCGGCAGCAGCGGCAATACAACGTTAGTCCGTTCTGAAAGCGCCACTCTTCTTGTTGACGCAGGCCTCAGCGCACGACAACTGACAGAACGCTTGATTCAATGCAACGTCTCTCCATCTGAAATTTCAGCCATTCTTATCACTCACGAACATAGTGATCATGTCAAAGGCCTCCCACAATGGTGCAAACAACATGGGACTCCCATTTATTGCAATCGTCATACAGCTACGCTGCTTCGAGCAAAAACAATCACCCATCATGCATGGACAATTTTTGACACAGGATCTTCTTTTTCTTTAAATGATCTGGCTGTTCAAACCTTCTCCATTCCTCATGATGCAGTTGACCCTGTTGGTTTTGTGTTGCGAGAAAAAAAGCATTCGTTTGGATTTGTTACAGATCTCGGTTATGCAACACGCCTCGTGGTTGACTCCTTGCAAGGTCTCGATGGCTTACTCCTCGAAGCCAACTATGATGAAGAGCTGCTTCAACAAGATTTGAAGCGCCCTTGGTCGGTAAAGCAACGTATTGCTTCACGCCACGGCCATCTTTCTAACAGCGCTGCTGCAGCATTACTTCAACAAATCCTTCATGAAAAATTACAACATGTTGCACTCGGGCACCTCAGCGCTGATTGTAACAAAGAAGTACTAGCTTTAGAAGCCATAGATCGCGTCCTCGACACTAGATCACCATTAGAACGGTGGTGTGCTGGTCCTGATAAAATTAGCCGCACAATTACATTGGGCTAATAATGCATAAGGTGTTTTGTCGCTAAAACAAGTGCTGTCAAAATTGCTAGCAGTAGAATAAGAGCCACCCCAATCAAAATGGGAAGTAACATTGCTAATAAGAGAACAAAAGTAGTGCGCCATGAAGAAAGATGGTGAACTTTTTTTAACCTAAAATATACTATGAGCGTGCGCTTTTTAGAAAAAGCAAGGCCAAAGACCGAGCGCTATCTAAACGATAACCCGACGGAATGAGAACGCTGCCTTTTCCTAAAAAGATCAAGTCAATTTTTTGTAAGATTAAAGTAATTTGACTATTTAGGAATCACAACATGTCCAGGCAAATAACTCATAGCAAGTGAAAAAAGAACAATAATAGCAAGATAGAAGATCACAAATAAAACACCCGAAAAAAAGATCGAGAAGACAAGGCGCCACGCTGAGACACGATGCACTTTTTTCAGTCCTATGAAGTAAGTAACTACACCCCAAATAACACTCACAATTCCTCCAATAAATGGAATCAACTGACCAATAGAAGCCGATCCCACGGCATAGCACATTGTGCGAAACGTAGCTTGAAATGATTCCTTTGTTCTTGCAATAAGCTTGAGACTAAGATGCGTTAAAAAAGAAGAAATAAAAATGCCTCCTGTAAAAAAGAGAGGTGATAATACCCAAACAATAAAAACTCCTAAGATTAGGGTGCGTTGTGACACACCTTCTAGCTGCGGAGAAAGAAGCATCGGATTTTTAAGAACACTCGGCATTTGATAGCAAAGCACCACACCGAAGGTCAATACACTCATTAAGAGATAATAAAAAAGCGGTCCTAACAATCCTCCATCAATTTTTAATGCTAAAAATGTTTTTCTAGGATGACAAAGGACAGCTCCTAGGGTGCGGATCAATGCTTGAAAAAACCCACATTCAGAACGGCGTTCCCAAGCAGGCTCACTCAACAAAGGAAGTTCTTCATTTACTGTTAATGATTTCACAGGAAGAGCATCGAGCCCCCAAGCAACAGCAGTTTCTTCAAGAGGACGCCAATCGCTCATCCCAGATCTCCAAGAGAGATCTTCTCCAACAAAACGTTGAGATTGGATTCCTTCTTTGACTTCCTCTTCGGTAAAAGATCCTAATGACTGACCATGACGAGCAATATGAATTTGTGACATACGTGTTGAATAATATAATTGGTAATGGGTAATGAGTAATGAGTAAAGCGGAAAAATTTTGTCCGTTTTAAAATTTTTTCCTTCAGCCTTTAGCCTTCAGCCTTTAGCCTTTGAGCCATGCCTCACCTCATTGCCCGAAACCTCAGACAAACCTATCATCTCGGCGCCACTTCTTTAGAAGTCTTAAAAGGAATCAATCTAACTGTAGCAAAGGGAGAAGTTATTTTTCTTCGCGGTGCCTCTGGTGCTGGTAAATCAACATTACTCTATACGCTAGCAGGCTTAGAAAGACCATTGGAAGGAGAGGTAGAATTTGAGCATCAAAAACTCTTTTCAATGAAAGACCATCATCTTGCGCTCTTAAGAAATCGATCTATGGGTTTTGTTTTTCAGTCTTATTTTTTACTTCCTGAACTAACGGCCCTTGAAAACGTGAAATTCCCTGCCATGTTGGCAAGAAAAAATAATGATATAAAAGCACGATCTCTCCTAGCTCGCGTTGGCTTGGAAAAAAGAATAAACCATCTTCCTTCTCAGTTAAGCGGTGGAGAGCAACAGCGTGTGGCCATTGCACGAGCTCTGATCAACGATCCCACGATTTTGTTTGCTGATGAGCCCACAGGAAACCTCGACGCAACAACAGGAGCTTCTATCATTGATCTTCTTTTAGAACTTACAAGACAAGATCAGCGCACCTTTGTTGCTGTTACACATGATCCCCAACTTGCTGCTCAGGGCGATCGAGAATTGATTATTAAGGACGGACGGATTGTATGCCCATAACGAATGATTTTTAGAAAAATTTAAATCTGTCATTGAATCAAAAGAATGATGCTTTCTCAACCAACTAGCCTCACCACACCCATTCAAGTCATGTTTTTTGACACAGATGTTGGAGGTGTTGTCCATAATATTGCTTATCTTCGCTTTGTTGAAACGACTCGAACATTGCTTGCTGTTCAGTTAGGGCTTGAGTGGAAGTGGATGCAAGAGCAATCCATTTTTCCTGTCATTCTAAAAACAGAAATTGAATATCATGCACCTGCTTTAGTTGGAGACCTCTTGAATGTTCATGTTCATCTCGGCCAAGCAACAGGCGTTCGCTTTTGGTGTCACTTTGAAATCACCCGCCCCACCGATAGCAAGCTTATCGTAAATGGAAAGCAGGCTCTGGCTTTTGTCAAGATGCCGAAAGGCAAACCACTCCGTCTTCCAAAAACATTTCCAACTCCTTTTATTCCTACATTGCCCGTAAAGCATTCAGAACCATTGTGAAGCGTAACGCCTAGAAAACAAGCATTAGAGCGTTAACATTCGCTGAATCTCTTCACAAGAAAGTTTAGTAGCTATAGAAATTTGTTCTATGG
>CAYYAN010000202.1:0-462 GCA_964469825.1 uncultured Chthoniobacter sp.
TATGAAACATACAGCCGTCGTCGCAATCCGTTGCCTTCCTTGTCTACATCAGGCTGCGCGGCGCCTTGCGACGGGAATTGCCATGAAATATCCGGGCTAAATCGAAATTCGAGTCCAACACAGTAGTCATCTGGATCTTCCGAAAGTCAAAATACACTAAAAAGGTGTGAGTAGATTTTTTTTGACAAAGATGGACGTCTGTTTATATTTTTGCGCCTTAATTAAATCCATTCATTATGTTTTCCCCTGTTTTTGCTTCTCTCCTATTATTAACTGGAAGTCTCTTATCAGCTTCATCTCAGACTGCTGCAGATATTTCCTCCTCCTCTCAACTCTTGCTTGTAAAGGAATACGCAGAATGTCTCGAGAATGTAGCAAGGTCTTCAGACATTCATCATCAATATGATGCGATCATGAAGGATCAGATTGAGTGTGTAGAAAAAGAAGATGGCTTCCATTATG
>CAYYAN010000202.1:472-2841 GCA_964469825.1 uncultured Chthoniobacter sp.
AGAAGAGGAACCGATGAGGCACCTTACTCGTATTGATGTCATGCGTTATTGCAACTGGCGCGATGACCAAGATACCGAACATGGAACGTATGAATTAGAAGGGGATAATGTTTTAAGCTTTTCTCCTGGAACTTACTCCGTTGATGAAGAAGCAAGTCAAGATGGAGTTTACTCCATTATTGCCAATGATCAGGACTATATTTCTCCTTTAATGATGGAAAAAATAGGAATAGGAAATAAAAAAATAAATAATAAAAATCTTTCTGACAGAGCAAGACTTGCTACAGATTCAACTTCTAACCAAAGGAGAGATTTTCAAGAACATAAAACTCAAGATGAAAAGGGAAATGATGCAAAGATTGATCTTAACAGCATCTTTTCTAATCTTCCAGCAGGTGTTATTCCAGGTTCGAGCGAGCATTTAAAAATACTCTGGGAAAAAACAAAAAATAAGGAACCTTTTACAACTATTTTTGCTACTGCTGGAATAAAAAAAATCGAGGATTTTGAAGATCCAGCAAAAAAAGATTTATTGGAAGAGCTATTCAAGAGAAAATTATTTAAGGAACAAGGAGTCTTAGTCGGAAATCCTATTAATTATAGTGATCTAAATCTTCAGAATTCTTTTGATCGCGATATATTCAAGTCAAGAGTGGAATCAGCATACAAAGACATGCGCTTTGAAGCTGATTGGATAAATCAAGATCTTCAAGAAGAAAAGAGGCAAAATCTTCTTGCGAAAGCTGGTCCTAAGGTGGTTAATGACTTATTAAGTAAGATCAAAGTTTGTCAGGATGAACTGGGTGCTATTTATATTCATGTGCCAAAAAAAATTGATCATTATACTAACAATGAAATATATTTAGCTATTGTGCATACTGCACTCTTGGATTTTGGGGAACGCAATCAAATTCCAGGGGGATTAAACGAGTTAATCAATAAAGCAATACAAGATAGAACCCAAATAGAGCGTACGAAGTTTTTACCAATCTCTGTAATAAATGAAATATTTCAAGAAAGCAAGAAAAAGCAATTTAATGGTAATAACCTTAATCATATAAAACCAATTTTATTGGTGATGAAAAAGAATGCCAGTGAAACAAAAACAACGCCTCTTTCTTCTTCCTATTTAAGCAATCTTCAAGTTCAGAAAATTGAACTTTTAGATGAGAGGGATAGAGTTAAGCATGTTTTTCTTTGGTGTGATTTTCCAGGGAAGTTTGATAAACGAAATCCAGCTCACACGGAAGCCATTAAAAAACTTGCTAAGGAGTATCAGGAGCAGTATTCCTTGCCATCGCAAGTTAGAAAAAGTCTTTTTATTGTAGATGATATTCAAGATGAATTAGTAGAATACCCAATCATAAAAAAAATGGGGATTCTTGAAAAACTTAAAACTTATTACCAGATATTTTTAGATCCAACTTCCTTGGTGAAAAATCAAGGAGAGAATTTAGGAGCAGGAGGAGAAGAAGCGCCTGCACAAAATTGGAGAGGACCACTCTTTACTCTTGGTTTTCTTGGTGCGTTTGGTGCCTTGAATTATGGTTATTATGATTATGTTATGCGTAACTATAATTTTAACCCTTATTCACCTCGAGACCTGTGGACTGTTCTGAGAACCGGATATACTCCATTTCGAAGAGTTCCAAAAGGATCCCAAAAATATTGCGATCTCTACCTAGACTATGTGTTTACACCTGATCAGCAACAAAAAACTGCATTTCCTTGGATCAAATTTACTGCTACACCAAAAACAGTTTGTCAAGAAATGGTTCAGCAACCCAAAGAAAGTCTTAACTTTCTTCTTGATCGACTTCATGAATGGTCCAGCGCCAAACTAGACGAACTCAATAAGTATCAAGGGACGCTTGTAAGAACGCATTTGGTTGGAAAACAGTTAGAGGAGTTGCCAGAACCGTTTTCTCTTTGTTATCAACATTGGAAATGTCCTTCTACTGCGATCAAATCTGCAAATGAAACTTTTGAGCAGCAAAATAAAACCGTCAATTTATTAAACCTTAGAGTAGAAAGAGAACAAAAATATTCCCAATTGGAACGCTATGGGAGTTATTATTCAGGCTCTTCTTCTCCGAACTATGCTAGTTTAAATGATCAACATAGCTTTTTGACCAAGCTTCTTTCTAAAGAAAAGGCTCTTGCTGAAAAGGTACAAAAATTTAAAGATCCTGATTCACAAAAAGAGCTTTTTACTCAAAAGAAAAAAGCAGCTTTGAAAAAATATTATGAAGCAGCACAAGCTAATCTGAAGAAACTTGGTGATCAACTTGCTGAAAATGGAAACATCAAGAAGAGAACAACAAAGCAGACAGGAGAAACAAGAGGGGATCTCTAAGAACCACTTTTCA
>CAYYAN010000202.1:2900-3341 GCA_964469825.1 uncultured Chthoniobacter sp.
CGCAGCAGGGGCAAGTCAACGTTTTGGTGACGATAAATTAATGGTGCTGCTGCAAGGGCGACCATTGATTAGTTATTCTCTTCAAACATTTCTTGACCTTCCCTCGATCGCAGAAATTATTCTTGTTGTTACCCCGGGTCGCGAAGCAGTTTTTGCTGCGCTCGATCTGCCTGGCTTGGATAGAAAAATCAAGATCGTTCCTGGAGGAAAAAATAGACACGAATCAGTGCAGCGTGGTCTTGAATCTCTTTCTTCGAATATTGAATGGGTTGCGATTCATGATGGAGCGCGCCCCTTAGTTTCTCGTTCGATGATGGAACTTATTTTTCAAAAAGCTCGTGAGCATGGAGCCGCTACGTTAGCTGCGCCCGTTGTGGATACGCTTCATCGAGCTTCTCCTGATCAGGTGGCAGAAACAACGGTTGATCGGACTCATCTGTG
>CAYYAN010000203.1:0-3333 GCA_964469825.1 uncultured Chthoniobacter sp.
TAATCTTTTGCTTAATGGAATTACGGTAGAGCGTCTTAGATTAGATAATCCAGTAGGTTCTATTAATTATTCTCCTCGTTTTGGGCGTTATATTGGAGATCAGAAGATTGAATCTTGCGAAAAGCACTTTGCTGAAGGAATGATTTCAAAATTAGCTCATTTCAAATTAAATAGACCATCTTCTCATGAGTTTATTTTTAAACCAGAGTCTCTTAAGAAGGAAATTACAGAGTTGCATGCAAAACAACTGGGCTTTTCATCAGAATTAGCCGCAACTGGAATTACTCAAAGTGAAGCTAATTTTTCGGGAAGAGCATTAGCCACTTATAAACTTGCTCAGTTAATCGGATGCGACCTTGTTCCTGAAGTGATGTCTGTCATCTTTGATTTAGAAGGAAATGAAGAGATCGGTAATGCTCAAAAATATCTTCATGGAAAACAGCTTTATGAAGAAAGAATGATAGACCTCTCTGATAATGATCTGATTTCTTTATTCGGGAGTTTAGAACAGGGGCAAGAATATTTAGCAGAGGTTGCTGTTGGTGTTAGTCACCTTCAAGATGGGTGGAAGCTTTGTTTTCCAGATTCTTTTGAACAGATTGGTGTAGAGAAACCGCTCTTTGAAAACGGAGAAAAGATTACTTTTAATAGGGCTTTAGATTTAGCAAGAGATGGTAAATTATCTTTCCAAAAAAAAGAACTTTATTGGGTTAATAACGATATCGATTTTAGGGATCCCATTCTTCAAAAATCACTTTCCAATCTTCAATTACTTCATCTCATTACGGGAGAACAAGACCCTAATCCAACAAATTTCATTTTTGAACAAGAGAAAAGGCATTGGAAGGCTTATAGCATTGATCATGATTTATCATTTCCTCGCGATTTTACAGAAATTGATGACCAGTTTATAGAGGATAGGGCTTTCGATAAAGAGATAAAGTATGTTCTAAAAAAGCCGCTTCTTATCGATCAAGAGATGGGAGAAGCTATTTTAGCTTTGACTCCTGAAAAAGTTAAAAGAGCAATGGAAGAGACAAGGCTAACTCAAGCGGAAATAGAAGCAACACTAAGTCGATTTACTCAACTGCAAGAATATATTGAAATGGAAAAAAATTCGGGCGGCTATGTGCATGATCCAATAGAAAATGAAAAAGAGAATGATCTCTTTCCTGTTTCTTGTGCTCCTGAAAATTCTCTTGTGTGGGGAAAAGAGACCTATGAAATTTTAAAAGAACATCCAGAGAGAAGTTATGTTGGGAGTATGCTAATCGCTAAAAAGAAGAAAGAAAAAGAACTTGCAGCGATTTTAAATAAAAAGAATGAAATAATGGAAACGAAGGAATTTAATAAAGCAAATTTATTCGAACCTCCTTTTGTTCCTAAGGTTAATCGTTCAGTAAGTGAGTCCTCAAGTGATTCTAATATTAGTGAACAAACTACTACAACAATAGATTGGAGAATGTTGAATGGATTTACTCAGGCCCTAAAAAATTTCAATCGCGAAAAATATATAGGTGGCTTAAGGAAAGAAGTAACAAAAATTTTAAAACCATCACGTTTTTCTATTTCAACATTGAATCCGTTTTCCAATGATATTTCTGAAGAGATAAAACAACTCATTGTTGATCATAACACTTTGCTTTTTACAGCAGGAAAAACAGAAGAAGAGGCACAATCTTATTTTCAGGCGCTAATTGATAAAAATGTTATTCTTCCTGTCAATCAGGATCCCTGGAGAGAACTTGTAAGGATGTTTAGCGAAGCAGAAAGCTTTTGTAATAAGGCCGTCAGAGCGTTAGAGGAAGAACAACGTCTTTTGCCTGAAGGGCTTTATAGTTTAAGAAAAAGCTATCTTCAGGAAGTTAAAAGCAAACAAGAAGTAGTTGCTATTAATCTTCTATGGGCGCAGCTTTATGAAGCAGAGCATCGTGCTAAATTAGATCAGAACTCCATTCTTAAAGCCCAACAAGCATGGAGAGTGCTTGCTTCAAATTTGAAAACGCCTTTTAAAGACCTTTTCGAGATATGGAAAAAGCACATTCAAGTTGCAACATCTTTAACTCATGAATTTACCGAATTTTTTCCTTATTGGTTAGAAGCTATAAAAACTCGGCATAAAAGTGTAGACCCACAATCGACTCTTGTCTCTCAGTCAATTGATCATGTGAGTGAAATACTAGCATGGGATCATTTGCTCAAGCAGGTCTATAAGAAGATAGCAACTCTTGAAAATTTAACGACTCCAAAGGAGAAGCTTTTATGGGATGAAGTACTTCAAGAAATTGGAGCTCAAAAATTTTATACACTTGCTCAACAAATAACGACGCATGTTCTGCTATCCCAAAAAGAAATTGATGCGCTAGCTCAAACTAAGATGATTCAGATAGAAACCCATATTGCAACTATTAGAAGATTGGGTTATCCGATAGCTTATATAGAACTTATGAGCATTGTTGGTGTTGATATGGAAAAATTAAAAGACCTTTGTTCTTTTTGGGAGCAGTTGAAAAAAGACACTGAATTAGAAACAAGGTTGTGGAGTGTGGCTGCTGAGTTAGCTAGCAAATTAGCTTCGAACAAAAAGTTAAAATATGAAAAATCATTTCGAGATCATAACAAGCAGTCTCGTCTGGCCTCATTTTTCTATCAGGTTCAACAAGCCGAAATGCTTGGAGATCTTGCAAAGGAGCGTTGGCGAGGTTTAGATGAGTCACAAGTTAGTTCACAAATGACTTCACGAGCTAGCTCTCCTACTTTTATGAACGACAGCAAGTACGAAAAAACTGTTGCCTATGTGAATCATCATCGCTTACAAAAAGCAATCGACAATGCTTCAATAGACCAAGTAGTTTTTGAGTTGGAGAAAGTCAAAAATCTCTGTGAGGAAAATTTAGCTCTTGGAAAATCGTGTTACTTTGAAGAATGGAAGCCAACCTTTCCATCTGTAAAACTGAGCAGATTCGAAGAATTAATAAACCCTGAAGCTACACATTACGTTTTTTTCAACTTTTATGAAGAAGAAGTGATGAAATCTTTTGTAAATCAAATCAATAACTTTCCTGATTGTGCTGAATGCAAAACTGCTTTAGAAGAAATGCTGAATCGAACATCTGATCATATTAAAGAAGGGTTAGATCAAGCTTGTCAAAAAATGGAAACATTACAGGCCGAGCTCCAAAGTCATCTAGATGCACTTGTTCTACTTCGAGGATTTGGGGATATATAGCCCGGATATTTCATCCCTCTCTACTGCGAAAGCCGGGAAAGCCGATGGATGCTGCGTTAGACTTGAATTTTGATCAGGACAGTATGGACTCATACAGCCCTGAT
>CAYYAN010000204.1:0-3317 GCA_964469825.1 uncultured Chthoniobacter sp.
TCCAAGACGATTGCTTCATTTAAAATAAGAATAGTTTTTATTGATGTGAACAGCATTGAAATGGTGAGGCGTTGAAACGTTGAAGAGATTTCACAGTGCTACCCTCTTCAACATTTCAACCGAAGTAGATCTACAAAGCAAAAGCAGCTTTCCTATTTCTATTGCAGACTGTTATTTTAGACAAAAGTACTGTTGCCATTGTAAAAACCAATGCAAATAATCTTGATGTTCATAAAAGCACGAAACAATGTTGAAGAATTTAATATGGAACATTTCATCACCTCAGATCAACTTGCATCATTAGGAGCAGATTATCGACAGAAAGGAAAACGCCTTGTTTTGACCAATGGCTGTTTTGATCTCTTGCACACAGGACATGTGCGCTATCTTCAGCAAGCACGAGGATTGGGAGATGCTTTAATCGTCGCTGTAAATAGCGATCGCTCAGTTCAAGAACTCAAAGGGCCAACACGACCGCTCAATTCAGAGCAGGATCGAGCGGAGATTATGGCTGCCTTACGCTGTGTTGATCATGTGACCATTTTCGATGAACTTCGAGTGACCGAAGTTATTAAAAAATTACAGCCAGCAATCTATACTAAAGGGGGCGACTATACGATCGACACGCTGGATACTGGTGAGAGCAAGGCTCTGATTGCTTATGGGGTCGAGGTAAAAATTTTGCCGCTAGTTCCAGATCGTTCTACTACACGGTTGATTGATCGAATGAGCATTTCGCCTGATCAAGATTCATGAGCTATTGTTGATGGTGAGTTAGCAACAGTTACTGACGAGGAGCCACCGAGATCAGCAGGAATATTCTCTATGGTTGTTATGAGACGGCTGATGTGTGGTTGTAACCTAAAAAAATGCACAAGCCTTGCTTCAATTGAAATCATATTCTCTGGCGTGAGACTAGTCTGTTCAATATCTTCAAGTTGTTGCTGAGCTGTTCTCTCCCCTGCAAAAACAGCGCTTCGTAATGACATGGCGGCATAACTTCCGCCATATTCTGCTACGGTGCTAGATACTATTTCAGGAATGTAAGCGCTGATAGATCCTTGGACTGAACGTTGTAAGATCAGTCCTGCTGCACTTCCAAGAGTTGAGGTCGCTCCTGCAATGCTAGCTTCTTGTTGTCTGTTTCCAGATAATCCTGATTCTCCAGCAATAAAGTGTCCCATAATATAGCCATCAATTGTGGCTGCACCAAGGGCAAGCGCGATACAAGGAAGTGTTGGTGTGCAGACACCAGCAAGAGCCAGTCCTATTTTAGTTCCTGAGAGAAGTACGCCGCAGAGTCCAGCTTCTTGTGCGGTTCGAAGCCAGGTATTTCCTTCAGTTCCTAACTGGAGATGGTTTTTTTGTGCTGCTAGAGCCATTTCTGGATGAGTAGCAAGTTCAACAATATATTCTGGAGTGATAAGAAGAGGGTTTGCTTTTAAAAATTCATTGATCTGTTCAAAAGTATTGCGAATTTTATCAAAAATTTCATGAACGTTTTGAATGGTGAGAGGTTGCTGCTGTTTCTCTGGTGAAACAATAGCTGCTATCGATTCAGCGCCAAAAAAATCTTCTAAAGCAGAGAAAAAATGACGAGTTGCTGCCTGCTGTTGTTCGAGGCTTGAATACGGTCTTTCCAGATCTATGGAGCTATCTATGCAAATTCTACCATCCTCGTTCATATAAAAAATGCTTTGTGGAGAGCCTCCATTAGAACGAATAGCAAAGGCCTCAAGCGTTGGACTGAGTTGAGTCATTGTTTGTTCTAGCGACTCAGGAATAGAATTAAGAATGTCCAAAAATTTTTTTATGCGTGGATTTTCTCCTATGCGAGCATTAATGGCTTCGTTGAAGGCCTTTATTTCAGGGGTATCCGGTACATCGGTTAAAAATGAAGGCTGATCGCGCTCTTCTTCTTTGATAGCTTTGAAGACTTCTTCAACAAGTGCTTTTGATATCTTAGTGAGCTCCGTATGTTTTGGGAGAAGGATTAGCATCTCAGTGGCGAGAGGTGTTCCTAGAGATTTTTCAACAGAGCCAAGCAAATTTTTTGTTTCTTTTGAACTGAGATGAAATTCTTCTCTAAGAATTTTCTCTGCAGTTTCTGTAATAATCTCTCTAGAAATGCGGTCAACCGTTTCTAATTTTTCTTGAAAAAATTTTGTTAAGCTTGCAGAAGTTGTTTCAGAGTTATTGGAATACCAAGTGTCAAATAAGTCGGCACAATCTCCCCAAGCGTTTTTAATTTGAATGTATTTTTTTTGAGTACTGATAAGTGAGTTTCCTGTGAGCTGTTGAATGTGACTTTTAATCGCTTGTTGTTTGCTACAAATAGCGGCTTGATAGGAAAAGAACTCATCTCTAAGAGGAGAAGTGTTGATAGCTTCAGCTTTTTCTAAAACAGTAGTAATCGTTTTGTTTGTGAGCCCTTGTGATAAGGCGTTGCGCTCACTTTCAGGAGAAAAAACAAAATCAGCAATTTCTTTCCCATATTTTTGAGAAAGTGCTGTTTTGAAATCAGCAATAATCGAAGAAGTTCCTCCAAGAGCACGTTGAAAGCTTAAGGAAAAAATAGTCTTGAGACCATTGCTGAAAAATTTTTTCCCAATGATGGCTGTGCTTTCTGGTGCAGATTGTTGAGAAAAGTTCTCAAAATCAGCTAAGGTAAGCTGCTGTGATGAAATAAGAGAGGGCATAACACAAAAATTGAGAGCCCTTAAGGTGTTATCTAGGGAGTAAGTCAGCAACCATGGCCTTTTCTTCGCGCAGTTCTTGAATTGTGAGGTCAATCTTTGCTTGAGCAAAGGGGCTAATCGTCAGTCCATCAATAATGGAGAGATGCTTGGTGTCAGAGCGAGTTGGAAAAGAAGAGATAAGGCCAGGATCAATACCGTAACTTCCATCAGAGCAAACTGCAACACTGTGCCAGTTGTCAGCTGGTGTTAGCTCACAGATGGAGCGAACGGTTTCAATCGCAGCATTCGCAGCTGAAAGCGCAGAAGAGAGACCTCTAGCGGCGATAATAGCTGCACCTCGTTGTTGTACTTGCTTAATGAAATCAGTTTCAAGCCAGGAACGATCATTGATCGTCTCTGTCACTTTTTGGTTGCTAAGCGTGGCATGTTCAAAGTCGGGATAAAGCGTGCTAGAATGGTTGCCCCAAATCGTCATTTTTTTGACATCTCTTGCATGAGCACCAGCACGTTGTGCAATCAGGCTTCGTGCTCGATCTTCATCGAGGCGTGTCATGGCATGCCAACGATCTTTGGGAACTTCTGGAGCAGTGCTCATGGCGATGAGGCAATTAGTGTTAG
>CAYYAN010000205.1:0-3314 GCA_964469825.1 uncultured Chthoniobacter sp.
CGCCTAATCCTCTTTTTGATATTATATGGTATTTAGAGCAATATCCCGAACTGCTTGAAAAGGGAGAAGAACCATTGGCTCATTATATTGAGTATAAAAGTAAAAAAGAACCATCTACTGTTGATCACAGCGTTGAAGTCTCCGGTATTTTGAATTATGTTACAAAAAAATGTGGACTCAAAATAGCAGCCGAATTTTCAAAATTTGTTGAGCCTCTTTTTTCATTAGTTGATCCCAATAAAAAGGAACAGAGAAAATTCCATGTTGATGCTTTAAAAGAAAAAATTAGATCGCAGTCTGCTCTAATGACAGGAGGTCGTTGCGACGTCTCCATTATCGTTCCCGTTCACAACCAACTTCCCTACACACTTGCTTGTGTCGCTAGTGTTTTAAGCTCTGAAGTGAAATGTTCATACGAGATTTTAATTGCGGATGATGCTTCAACAGATGAAACAGTGGCAATTTTTGGTGATCTTCACCCTTATGTAAAAGTTGTTCATCATCCTTCTAATTTGGGTTTTTTAAAAAACTGCAATGAGACTGCGAAACAAGCTCAAGGGGAGTATATTCTTTTTCTGAATAATGACACTTTAGTTCTTCCGGGATGGCTCGATGCCTTGATCGATATTTTTAAAAACCATTCTGATGCTGGCCTTGTTGGTGCTAAGCTTCTGAATGCAGATGGAACGCTTCAAGAAGCTGGTGGGATTATTTGGAGGGATGCGTCAGGATGTAATTATGGAAGAGGAGATGATCCAGGAAAATCAGAATATAATTATGTCAGGGAAGTCGATTATTGTTCTGGAGCTTGCATCATCATTCCAAAAACAATATGGGATGAACTAGGTGGGTTTGACCCGTTATTTTTCCCTGCCTATTGTGAAGATAGTGATCTTGCTTTTAGGGTGCGTGAAATTGGGAAAAAAGTTTATTACCAACCCCAATGTGAAATTATCCATCTTGAAGGGAGGAGTCATGGAAAAGATCTCAAACAAGGGATCAAAGCGTATCAAGTTGCTAATAATAAAAAATTATTCCAGCGGTGGAAGACCGTCTTATTAAATCATGCAGCTCCTGGCAAAAAGGTATTACAACAAAGAGATAGAGCTTTTAATAAAAAAGTAATTTTAGTCATCGACCATCACCTGCCTCAATATGATCAAGATGCAGGATCCAAAACTATTTGGTCCTACATCAAGTTTTTTGTTAAAAGAGGATGTGCTGTAAAATTTTTAGGCGATACTTTTATTACAACAGAACCCTATTATACTGAACTTCAACAGATGGGGGTTGAGGTGCTGAACAATGGTGCAGAGAACCCAAACTGGGCAACCTGGTTTAAGGAAAATGGGAAGTATATCGATTATGTTTTTTTAAGTAGAGCTCATATTGCTGTAAAATATATCGACTTTTTAAAAAAAGCGACTGCGGCAAAACTATTGTTTTATGGGCATGATCTGCTCTCGCGTACTTTTAATAACAATCACCAAATTTTAGGAAATACTTTTTCAATTAATAAAAGTAAAAAATGGAAAGTGCTAGAAGACAAAACCATTAAAGGGGTCAATGTGACCTATTATCCCTCCTATATAGAAGTCGACTATTTAAAACAGTGCTACCCTGAGCGATCAATCAAGCTACTGCCACCTTATGTATTGTCGTCACAAACAGATAATAATTTCAAAGAACATACATTTAGTGGAAAATTATTGTTTGTTGGTGGATTTCATCATCCGCCTAATACTGAAGGTGTTCTTTGGTTTGTTAGAAAAATATGGCCCGCACTAGTAGAGAATTTTCCGGGATTGAAATTTACTATTGCGGGATCTCATCCCCCAAAAGAAATTCTTCAATTGGAAGATCATGCTATTCAAGTAACTGGGTTTATCAGCGAGGAGAAGCTCGCAGAGCTTTATCAGACGCATGACATTGTGATAGTTCCATTGTTAACGGGAGGTGGTATTAAAAATAAAGTAATTGAAGCGTTGTGGTATAGAAGACCGGTTGTAACAACTCCAATAGGTGCTGAGGGAATTCCTAATGCTGCAGAATACATGAAAATTTCTGAGCCAGCTAACTTTTTGAGATGCTTGAATGAGTTGTTAGAATCTCCTGATGCGATGCAGGCTTTTTCAAAAAATGCGTCTGATCTTATCAGAAAATATTATTCAGAAGAGGCGCTTTATTCTGTTTTAAGCGAAGACATTGATTTTTCATAATTATGACGACTCCTGTTTATAGATCTCGTGCGCCCTTAAGACTTGGATTAGCTGGAGGAGGAACGGATGTGTCTCCCTATAGTGATGAATTTGGAGGATGCGTCTTAAGTGCAAGTATTGATCTTTTTTCTTATTGCTCTATTTCGCCGCGAAACGATGGGAAAGTCTGCTTTAGAGCACCTGATCGTGGAGAATCTTTTCATGGAGCAGCTGAAGCAGTATTACCTTTGAATGGAGGAATGCTTCTACATCGTGCTGTTTATAATAGGATTGTTAAACAATTTAATAAAGGAATTCCATTGCCTTGTCATGTTGCTACCTATTCCGATGCCCCCGCAGGATCTGGGCTTGGAACTTCTTCGACGATGGTCGTTGCTATTTTAGGGGCTTTTAAAGAATGGCTAAACCTTCCGTTAGGTGAGTATGAAATTGCTCATCTCGCTTTTGAAATTGAACGATTGGAACTTGCCCTAACAGGGGGAAAGCAAGATCAGTATGCTGCTGCTTTTGGGGGAGTTAACTTTATGGAATTTTTAGGGAGAGATCGCGTTATTGTTAATCCCCTCAACGTGAGTAGATCGATATTAAATGAACTACAGTTGAGTTTAGTTTTGTACTACACAGGTGTTTCTCGAGATTCTTCCAAAATTATTTCTGAACAAGTTAACAATGTTAAAACAGGTGTGATCACTTCGGTTGAGGCTATGCATGGTATCAAAAAAGATGCTATTAAAATGAAAGAATATTTACTTCGTGGTGAATTAGAAAATTTTGCAGCAGGTCTGAATCGATCTTGGGAGCATAAAAAATTAATGTCTTCAGCAATCTCAAATCAGCAAATTGAAGAGGTTTTTAGCATAGCGATGCAGGCTGGCGCTTCTGCAGGAAAAGTTTCAGGAGCAGGTGGCGGAGGTTATATTATGTTTATGGTAGATCCTGTAAGAAAAATTGAATTAGAAAAATCATTGGAACAACTTGACGGTAGTGTACAACGATTTCATTTTACTGCGGAAGGAATGACATCGTGGTGTGTTTAAATCGCATTTAACAAAAACAGCTTTGCAAAACAAAACAGCAATAATATTAGCAGGTGGG
>CAYYAN010000206.1:0-1417 GCA_964469825.1 uncultured Chthoniobacter sp.
GCTGATCCTGTCAGCATACACATCGATACTTTTGAAACAGCAAGTGTTCCCGAAGAAGTTATCAAAAAAGCGGTTGAAGCAACCTTCTGTTTTAAACCTGCTGCAATTATCGAAACTTTAAAACTCAAACGTCCGATTTATTCTAAGACCACAAATTATGGCCACTTTGGAAAAATCCATGACCTTGAGAGCATCACTTGGGAGCGTACTGACAAGGTTGAATCTTTGAAAAAAGAAGTTGCAGCTGCCATGAAAAAAATGAAATCAAAAATTGCATAGAGCAAATTAAGAAAGCAAAAACACAAAAAATTTTAGAAGTTAATTATTATGTCACAAAACGATTATAAAGTAGCCGATCTCTCTCTCGCTGAATGGGGGCGCAAAGAAATTTTAATTGCCGAGCAAGAAATGCCAGGCCTCATGAGCATTCGGAAAAAATATGCGCAGGAAAAGCCGCTTGCTGGAGTTCGCATCACAGGCTCCTTGCACATGACCATTCAAACAGCTGTCTTAATTGAGACGTTAAAAGAACTTGGCGCAACAGTACGTTGGGCGAGCTGCAATATTTTTTCAACTCAAGATCAAGCCGCTGCTGCGATTGCAGCGACTGGAACTCCTGTCTTTGCATGGAAGGGAGAGACGCTTGAAGAATATTGGTGGTGCACTTATCAAGCGATTTCATTTCCAGGTGGAAAGGGACCTGAGCTTGTTGTCGATGATGGTGGCGATGTAACGCTTCTTTTACATAAAGGCTATGCCCTCGAAGAAGGCGATAATTGGGTTAATACACCTTCTTCCAATCAGGAAGAGCAAGTTGTCAAAGATCTTCTTAAAAAAGTTCACGCTGAAAATCCAACGCGCTGGCATGAAATGGTTAAAGATTGGAAAGGCGTTTCAGAAGAAACAACAACCGGCGTGCATCGCCTTTATAAACTTCATGAACAAGGAAAACTTTTGATTCCTGCCTTCAACGTTAATGATTCCGTAACGAAGAGCAAATTCGATAATCTTTACGGCTGCCGTCACTCACTGGTTGATGGACTTAACCGTGCGATTGATGTCATGATTTCTGGAAAAGTTGCTGTTGTCTGTGGCTATGGTGATGTCGGTAAAGGCTGCGCACAATCATTGCGCGGACAAGGAGCTCGCGTTATCGTTACGGAGATTGATCCGATTAATGCTCTTCAAGCGGCCATGGAAGGATATGAAGTTACGACCGTCGAAGACACACTTGGTCGTGGGGACATCTATGTGACCACAACGGGCAATTTCAAAGTAATTACGCTTGAGCACATGAAAAAGATGAAAGATCAAGCAATCGTCTGCAATATCGGTCACTTCGATAACGAAATTGAAGTTGATAACTTGGTTGCTTTCCCTGGCATCCAAAAAACTAATATCAAGCCACAAGTTGATA
>CAYYAN010000206.1:1427-3273 GCA_964469825.1 uncultured Chthoniobacter sp.
ATAAATACACCTTCCCAGACGGACATGAGATTTTCCTTCTCGCAGAAGGACGCCTTGTTAACCTAGGATGTGCCACCGGTCATCCAAGTTTTGTTATGAGCAATAGTTTTAGCAATCAAACATTAGCTCAACTCGATCTTTGGAAAAATCGAGATCAATATAAACCTGGTGTTTATATCTTACCTAAGAAACTTGACGAAGAAGTGGCACGTTTGCACTTAGAAAAAATCGGTGTCAAATTGACGGTACTAACAGCTGAACAAGCTGCCTACTTGGATATTCCTGTTGAAGGACCTTATAAGCCAGAACACTACAGGTACTAAATTTAACTTAAAAACTTGAATGGAGGACGGGGCCTCTACCAACGTCATGTCATTTCTGTGAAAAGAAATGACATTGGTAGAGAATTATTTTTATGGCTACTTCTTCAGACTTTAGTATTTTTTCAACAAGCGAGCCCTAACAAAAGATCTCACACAGAGAACGAAAAAAACTCCGCAGAGGAGTGCTGTAGCGCTTTTAGCAATAATGGCAGGAGCTTTAGGGTCAGCTATTGTGCCAAATAAAAGAGTGATTTTGCCGAGTGCTGAAGCCGTACCAAGAAAGCCGAGGAGAGCCACTAAAACGGCAACATGCATGGCGTGTTGACGAAGCTTTTCTTTTCTGGCAACCAAACCAGACAAAATGAGTAGAAGGCCGAGCCCACAAGGAATGAGGGCTGTATAGTGAGTAGACCCTGTTCCAAAAAATCCAACAAGGCCAACGATGTTTAATAGAATTCCAAATAAAATAGCGAGTGATGACATGAAATTAAAGTAAAGAGTAATGGGTCATGAGTAAATAAATTTTAACTGTTGATCATCGCTTGGTACTCTTTATTCTTTCTTTATCTTTATGAAAAAAACAAGGAGCCTCATTCTTTTTTTTGCACTATTTTTTGTGGCATTCGTCCAAGCAACTCCTATAGACGATTCGCTTGTTATACCAACCATTTCAGCCTCAGTACCTGCTGTCACTGGTGGAGTATCGTTTGATGTTATTATCGAGTTAAAGATTAAAGAAGGGTGGCATACTTATTGGCAATATGCCGGCGATGCTGGTTTTCCTCCGACGATTGCCTGGCAGCTTCCTCCTGGTTGGACGGCTGGACCGCTTGAGTTTTCTTTTCCTCAACAATTTTCTGAGCCCGGCAATATGACCATTTATGGCTACGAGAAACATACTTTTTTAAAAAGTACGATTACCCCTGCAAAAAAAATTATTCCTAAAGCATTTTTTTCTATTGAGGCAACGCTTTCTTGGTTGGCCTGTCGTGAAAGCTGTGTCCCTGGAAGCAGTCATCTTTCCTTGATGCTACCTAGTTCTGAAAAAAATACTTCTTCAACAATAGCAAATTTTTATTCCTCCAATAACAAAGCTCTTTGGCCTGAGCTAGGACCGCCTCCATTTTCTTTTTCACTTGTGACGCAAGGAAAAAATAGAGTCATTTGTTTTGAGGGAAGGGAAGGGTGTCGCTACGAATTATTTCCTGACCCACCAGCTGATATGAAAGTTGGAAAGGTTATGGCGACAGAAAACAAAGGACATTATGTCATGATGGTTTCTTGGCCAAGAGAAGTTGCTTTTCATGGACTACTCATAGAGATAAATAAAGAGGGAAACAAAAAGGGGTGGTGGATTTCTCCCCAACTTCCTCATGCTACAGCTTGTCCTGTTCTGCCAGCAGAACATCTCCAGCCTATGCCAGAATCATGTAAGGCTCTTTGTATTGCTCTATTCTTTGGTTTTTTGTGAGGGTTCATTCTGAATTTGATGCCCTGTGTCTTACCTGTTATTTCTTTGAAAA
>CAYYAN010000207.1:0-3259 GCA_964469825.1 uncultured Chthoniobacter sp.
AAATTTTAGCGTTGCGCAAAAATCGGAAAAATCATGGAGCCAAGATGCTAAAAGTCCTCACGCCAGAGCAACGGAAAGTTTGGGAGCAGTCACAGGGGACTAAGCTCGTTTTTTAGATAGAACCGTTTTTTCACTTTAACTCTTCAGGCACAGGCAATTTTTTGATGTTTTCTACGGCATCACGATGACAGATGAGAAGAGCGTCTTCAGTTTGGACGACAACAAGGTCTTTGACACCACAAAGAGCGATGGTTTTTCCTTTAGAAATAATAATATTATTCGTGGCTTCGTGGAGGAGAATTTTTTCTGATTCTGCTTGGATGGTGTTTCCTTTTTCACTAGCGCCGAGATGTTTTGGTAATGCTGTCCAATGTCCGACATCGTCCCAATCAAATTCAGCAATTGCTGCGACAACTTGTTTCGCTTTTTCCATAATAGCGTAGTCGACAGAAATTTTTGGGAGTTGAGCGAAATCGTGTTGTAATAATTTTCCTGGAGAAGCATCTTTTGAAAATCGTTCGATGAATGAAGCTAGCTCTGGCTGTTGCCGATGGCACTCTTCTAAGAATGATTGGGCCTGCCAGAGAAACATACCTGCGTTCCAACCATAAGATTGGCCCTTGAAAAATTCCTCAGCTTTCTCTCGGTGTGGTTTCTCGATAAATTGATCAACTTTGTAAAAATGAGTCTGCTTATTGTGCAAGGTTTCGTATTTTTCTCCCAATTTGAGATATCCAAAACTTGTAGAAGGATGATTGGGTTTAATAGAAAAGGTCATTAAAGCAGGGTGTTCGGCTGCTTTGTGAGCTGCTTCTAAAAGTTGATGGCGAAAAGTTTTAATATCATGAATCATTGCATCAGCAGGAAAAAGTCCAACGATGGCATTTTTATTTTGACGCAAGGCGATGGCTGTTGCTAGCGCCGCAGCTGGAGCGGTATCGCGCTTTGCTGGTTCAGCAATGATGTTTTCTGAAGGATGATGAGGAATGGCTCGGATTGTCGCTTCGCGCTGTGCTTCATTGGTCAGTACAAAAATTCTTTCTGATGGAACAATTGTTTCAAAGCGTTCTAGCGTTTGCTCGAGTAGCGTTTTTTTTCCAAGCAATTTCAAAAGATGCTTTGGAGTGTGAATGCGACTGAGTGGCCAGAAGCGCTCGCCACTTCCTCCTGCCATGATAAAGATAAAAAGTGGGAGAGAAGTTTTAGATTGAAATTGATTTTGAAAAGAATTTTTCATGTAGGTAATGGAAGTTAAATCAACTTATAGGTCTTGGACAGCAATGATATTCAATAAGCTATAGAGGATGCAGGGGTGTTTGAAAATAAGGTGAATTTTTTAATTCTTGGTAAGCATCTTGCCCTTCTTTTCCTCCGGCAGAAGCACGAAAAGAGAGGTCAATAAGAGTTTTCAATGAAGGATATTTTTCCAAACTCATTGCAATTTTACTTCCTCTGCCAAGAACGTTTAAGCAGCTGGTGAGATATTCAGCAGGAGTTTTGTTATAAAAAAGTTGATCTCTTAGTGTTTGTGTTGCGATCGCTTTCTGTAACATCTTGTCACTGGTAATATCCTTAAAACGTTCATCACCAATTTGAAAAAATTCGTTGGGGTCAATTAATCTCAGTAAAACCATAGCATAACTAAAAAAATCGATTTCTGAGCCATAAGGTTCTTTCTTGAGCACTCTTGGTGAGATATAATCAGGGCTTCCTGCATATCGTGTTGATGTTATGAGATGGAGATGCGCTTCGTGATCCATTTTTTCTTTTTTACGAAGGCGTGTTGCTAACCCAAAATCAATAAGAGTCACTTTACCCGTTTTGAAATCATAAAAAATATTTTCTGGCTTTAAATCGCGGTAAACAAAGTTATGAATTTGTAAATTTTGAATAACCTTAAAAAGGCCAGAAACAACATTTAAAAAATGTCTTTCAGTAATATGAATTTTGGATCGATTGTTTGTAATAATCTTTTCTAAATCATTTCCAGAAGCACGTTCCATGAGCTCTCCTTCCAAAAAAACAGATGATTTTAGAGGTAGTTTCATCCCAAATGCTTTGACATGATTAGCTGGAACAAAATGCAATTGGTCAGTTTCATTGTTTTGACAAATTCGGAAAATAAAAAACAGAGGTTTTACTAAGCCTTCAGAAATACGTAAGGTTGTTGCTGCAAGATCCCCTTCTCGCCAAAAAAAAGGATTTTGTGCTTTTAAGCTTTGTGAGACTTTTTTCTTTCCTTGTTTATAAACATATTTAGATGAATCCCCATCTACCTTTGCTGTGACAACGATTCCAAAAGATCCTTCACCTACTCTATCGCGAGAATTTTTTTTGAATTCTCCTATTTCTACTTTCTTACTTTTTAAAAAATCACTCAATGTTTCCGTAATTTTTTCTGGCTCTAGATGAGAAAAAAGTAGGGGGCTTTTCTCTTGTGCTTGCTCGAGTGCTTGCTGCTCTACTTGAATGAGGTGAAGCTGCTGAATCTGTTCTAATAACTCCTCAGCACTGAGGTCTTTTAAATGACTAGGCCCTGGATTCAGATAGGAAACAAAACCTTGATGTGTCATTTCCATTTCTAGAGAGTGTTCAGAAGGATAAGCTGTTTCTAGGAGGTTTTTAATATAAGATTGAGTTTGTTCTTTATCCTCTGCACTGATGTTTAATGATTCTTGTTGTGTATGTAGAGAAAAAGTCCACTCTTCTTTTTTTTGAGTAGGTCCAGGATGTAGTATGAAATTTTTCCGAATCCATGATGGGTTTGATGCTTGAATATAAAGCAAGCTATTGCGAAGTTCTTTAACGTCTCTTTTTGCCTCTTCTTGAGTGCCTGAAAAAGTAAATGGTAATGAAACGTTGGGTAAAGGAGAGTGCTCTTTTTGAGTTCCTTCGGGAGATAGGTTTTCAACAGAAATCCCATCGAAATGACCAACAAGCGCATTCGAATCTCTTGTATTCTGTTTTTCGTCAGTATTTCGAGCCTCTTGATTATTTTCTATGACGGATATCGTTCTCAAATCTGATGTGTTTTCTGGTCGAGTGATCATAGGATCTCTTTTTTTAAGATGATCTATCGGTTTTAGCTTTCCAGTTGGATAAGCATAAAGTGGGATTCGACAAAAAAGTAAGAACAGTAGTATCCTGAGCAAGAGAAGAGGGGGGTTTTTCATTTCTTTTCATTTTTAAAAATAAAAAGGTTACAAAGAGGTCACTATTTTTCGAGCATGACTTCTAACGATTTTAAACGTTCTTGCCA
>CAYYAN010000208.1:0-3251 GCA_964469825.1 uncultured Chthoniobacter sp.
TGCAGGGATAGGGATTTTATCGTTAAGAAAATCTTTGAGGTCTTTTACCGTAAGGCTAATATGAAAATCTCTGTTTGTTATAAACTCTTTATCAAATATTGGAATAGCTCCCCTTCTTCCGTATTTTCTAGCAATGGCAATTCGAATTAAGCCAAAGCCATCAACCCATTTTTTTCGATCTTTCTCTTGCTTATGGGTAGAGGCTTTGGTAAGAAAGCTTTCTTCTGAGGTGGCGTTGTTTTCTTCCAAATTTTCCAAAATGATTTTCCCGTGTTCTCCTCTAATGATTCTCTCGTTATGAGAATCATCTAATGATTGAATCCAAGATAAAACATGTGACAAGTTTTGTGGTGCTGCCAAGAGTTCAGCTGGTACAATTTCTTTATCGTTAAGGATGCTGCTTAACTTCGCCAATGTTTCAGGAGAGGTATTATGATTCTTTAGTATTTCTAGATCTTGTTCGATTGATTTCTTTAACTCAGGTAAAGAGCCACATTCAGTTTCAATTATCAGTTCATTTTGAATGAGCTTGTAAGTAAGCATAGCCAGCTGTAGGAAATGATAATTTTTTTTGTTATCATCAATTATTTTTTGTAAAGCTATTGCATCTTCATTCGATACATTGCGTATATTAGAGGAGTCACGGCTTATCCCTCGATCTAGTTGTTGAATCTCACTCTGAAGATTTGTAGTAATTGTTATAATTACTTCAAGTGCTGTTTCAGGTGATTCAGCTTCTGCGCACTGAAAATCAGAGTTGATCTTTTCAAGATGTCTTTGAAGGTCTTGTGAATCATTGTGAGTCGCTATTTCTCTAACCAATTTATTTAATCTATTTTTAGCATCTGTAATATAAAATGGAGTATGAGAGCCCAGCATCAGCCATTGCATTTTTTGTGCAAGCGACGCAGCCATGATGATGAGTTCAACGCACACTTTTTTTTCCTCGTTATTTTGACCTTGATCAAGCTGTTCTTGAAGAGAGCTGATGATGCTTTTAGCACAAGATTCTACTTCTTGCATCAACTGTTGTACTTTATTACCTTGACTCCCGCTTTCTAAAATAACATTGCGCTGTGGCAATGCAGAAAATGCTTTGAGAGAAAAAGCTGTTAATGTAGCTGCTTTTGCATTAGATAAAGCAATCAGCTTTTTATTTTCTGCTTCTTGCTCTCTTTGGCTGGCTGTGTTGCCTCGACTAGTCACCATTTGAAATAAATCAGTCAATACATTGCGATCCTGACTGAGGTCGCGATAAAAATTTTTCTCTATTTCATTTTTTTCCTTATTAAAGGTGTCCTCAATCTCATTTAGCTCTTGTTGAGCCTTAGAACGTAGTGATGCAGCTTCTATGCTAGCTGAAAGAAGATCTACATTTGTTATTTCACTTTTGAGAGCAGCTTCGTTATTGAGAATCAGTCTGGCAAGTTGAATGGTTTCACTGCCACGAGGGACGTATACAAGATTCCAAGGATCGGTTGGATCTGAATCTTTTTCACATAGTTTTGGAGAAGTGTTTCGTTCGAAAACGTCACTTTGATCTAGAGTTGATTCACTACGTCGATTTTTATTTGAAGCGTTATGCTCAAGGGGTTTGTTGACTGTTTCTTCTCCACCTAAATTTTTCAACATCATTAATGGAGAATTTGTATTAGCATGAGTTAAGCAAACTACTGGCAAACTCATGATCAATAAAAGAACAACCAATATGATTTTCATAGTTCTTTGAAATAGATTCACGACAAAATAATTTTCCTAAAAACAATCTTGCCGTGAGTATAGGAAGCAAATTGATGAATTAAGATGACGTCAAGTAGAATTTTTTACGTGGACTTAATAATTTAATTAATAATAACTTTTGAAAAAACAGAAAATTGTTTTTCAAAAAAAAGTTGCATGCTAGTGATAATAGTCCTAAAGGTTATTTTCATTTATATTACTTAAGGAGGACTAGTAAAATGAAAAAAAAACCAATATTAAGTCGTCAAATTTATCTTTCACAATCTAAATGTTGGAGAGAATGTATTATTTATTTATTACTGTTTCTAACATTAAGTAATACAACTTTTCCAGTCATGGCAAAGGAGCTAGTGAGTGGAGACATGGCATCTAGTAGTTGTCATAATAGCAATGCTATTAACCAGGCGGATAGATTTAATTCTGATTCTTTTTTAGCAGCAAGTAACAGTTCTACTTCTTCGGAAAAATCAGACTGGACAGTTATGAAAGAAATAGAAACGGTGGTTGGTGTTGTAACTGGCCTAACAATTATCTGTTCTTTGGGCTTCAAGGGGTACCAAATGTATCAAGATAGGAACTGGAGAGAGATAATGTTCAAGTTTTACAAGCGAGATCATTTAGATGGAGGGACTGATGGTAATACTAATTTATCGGATAGTGAACAACGAGGTGTAACCGTGAAAGCACACGATAACTTCCAAGGAAGCGGTAAAGAAGCAAGAGATTCGTCTTCAAATTATGCAGATGAAGTGGAGGAAAAATTTATTGCTGGGATTAGCCCTTTGGTAGGAAAAGAAGTTCTTTCTTATTTAGAAAAAGCTAACCTTTCTTCAACACAACGATTAAATCTTTTACTCTATTATTCTTTGAAGTTTCTTCCAAATAATGCAAAAGAGGTTCAGAGATTTCAGCAGTTATTCGACGAGAACAAGGAACAATTGCTTAGCGATGTAGCTAATTTTAGAAACTGTTTTTACAACGATCATCAAAAAATTGGTGTTTACATCGCTGAATTACAAGCTCTCTCTGAAATTATAGAAAAATTTCCTGACTTGCAGCATCAAGAAATTGAAAGTCATAAAGTAGTGAGCAGGTCAGATACGTCATTCAATAAGCCTAGGAGCCAGAGTTTAAGTGACAGTGACAGTACTGATAGTCAAATTGACCTACAGCCAGAAGAAGCAGAAGCTTATAAGGCAATTATTGATCATCATATTATCGAAAATGATAAAATTACGGTCTCTCAAAAACTAGATCTGTTAGCTAAACTAAAGAATCCTTTTACGAATCAAGAGACACGTTTAATGATTGCTGCTTTTAGGTCCTACACAGAAGAAGAACAGCAATATCTTCTTAACGCCAGTGGACAGAGCAGAATAACGATTGAAACTCTATTAGAAAAATTGCAAAAAGATGACCAAATAAAAGTACTTTTGAATATCGTTGTTAATCCAAAAATAACATATGATGAAAAGCTAGACCTTCTTGCTGCAGCAACTGATATAAAAACA
>CAYYAN010000209.1:0-3183 GCA_964469825.1 uncultured Chthoniobacter sp.
TTTTAAATCAGACTCCTTACGCAAACTTTCTCATTTTCATTCCCGTTTTTAGGATGATCTCTCTTTACATGAAAGAGTCCAGAAACCAAACTCCTTTTTTCTGTAATCTGTAACCTGCTTCCTCTAATCTATTCTTTATGATTCTCATCATTTCTTGTAGTCATCATCCCGATAGTCGGTCGCGCGTAATTGCCCATGCGGCGAAAGAGGCTCTTCTTGCAATAGGAGAAAAGGTCGACTTTTTTGACCTTCGTGAAGTGGATCTCCCTTTCTGTGATGGGCATTCGACTTATGAACATCCTTCTGTGATGGAAGCACAGGAACGGGTAAAAAAAGCCAAAGGTATTCTGCTTGCGGTGCCTATTTATAACTACGCGGTGAATGCGATCGCCAAAAGCTTCATCGAACATACTGGTAAAATATGGCAAGGGAAGCCCGTGGGACTACTTGCTGCAGCTGGTGGAAAAGGAAGCTATATGGCACTGCTTCCTTTTGCTGGGAGCTTGATGCTCGATTTTCATTGTTATGTTTTGCCTCAGTTTGTTTACGCTACGAGTGATCAAATGAATGAGATGGCTATTAGCGATCCCAACTTGCAAAAGCGGATCGAAACGCTAGCGGCTGATATTTCCTGGCTAGCAGAAGCGGTAGCAAGTAAAGAGTAAAGAATATTTTTAAGTTCACTCTTTACTCCTTACCCTTTACTCTTCATAGCGCTGCTAAACAGCGTTTTTCTTATGCCTCAAAAGTTTTCCTTAGCCGAATTACAATCCATTTATGAACAGCCTCTTTTTGAGCTCATCGATCGTTCTCATCATATTCATTTAAAGCATTGGAACGATAACACAGTTCAGCTCTGCACTCTTTTGAGCGTAAAGACGGGAGGATGTAGTGAGGATTGTGGCTATTGTTCTCAAAGCGCGCGTTATAAAACGGGGTTGAAGAGAGAGAACTTAATGAGTTGCGAAGAGGTGTTGCCTCTAGCAGAAAAAGCACGAGAGAATGGGAGTACACGCTTCTGCATGGGAGCTGCTTGGCGTGGAGTCAAGGCTGGCGATGAAAAGTTTCAGGAGATGCTTCGAATCATTCGTGAAGTCAGTAAGTTGGGAATGGAAGTTTGTGTCACATTGGGACAACTTGGTGATGACGAGGCCCGCCAGCTTAAAGAAGCTGGAGTGACAGCTTACAATCATAATATCGATACCTCTCCAGAATATTATTCTAAAATTGTTACAACACATACTTTTGACGATCGACTCAAAACAATTGAGGCAGTGCAGCGTGCAGGTATGTCTGTCTGTTGTGGTGGCATTATTGGTATGGGGGAAAGCGAAACGGACCGTCTGCGAATGTTAGAGGTTCTTTGCAATCTCAATCCTGCTCCTGATAGTGTGCCCATTAATTGCTTGATGGCTATGCCAGGCACTCCTCTTGAAAATCAAGCGCCTGTCGATGTTTTTGAGTTGGTGAGACTGATTGCAATAACTCGGATCGTCTTGCCCAAGGCCCGTGTTCGTCTTTCGGCAGGGCGTACTCATTTGACACGAGAAGGGCAAGCTCTCTGTTTTTTTGCGGGAGCAAATTCTATTTTTTATGGTGAGAAACTTCTCACGGCAGATAATCCAGAAACAAATGATGATTTAGCCTTGCTCAAGGAATTAGATTTGGTGCGACTAGAGCCGGTTGTTTCTTAAGAAGCAAGAAGCTTTATTATTCCAGAGGAGATAGTTGGAATTATCCCGGATCCGAATTATTAAATTTCGGTGACTTTATTTGTTCCAAGGCTGATTCGATTTTTTTCGTTCTTGTCAATCCAGATTTATGAACAATAGAAGGGTCTCTATCAATACATGTATCAAGTGCTGTTCGCAATTTGCGTATTTCTCTACGAGAAAGGCTTTCTGGAGATAAAGTAGGCTTAATGACCTTAAAATCCTTTTTAGAAATGGAAAAGGAAGCAAAGTCCATATCTCTTGATGAAGAATCTGTTTTGGTAGAAGAGGAATCGTCAGTCGATTGTGAAGTAAGGTTTGAAAAACTATCAAGAGAAGGAGATGGAGTACTCGAAACAGTATTAGTTGGTCGCGGCAAATTTATTTGTTCCCAGGCCGATTGGATTTTTTTCGTTCTTCTCGATCCAGACGAGTGAATAATCGAAGGGTCTATGGCAATGCATCTATCAAGTTTTGCTCTTAATTTGCATAATTCTCTATCAGAAGCTTTTCTGGAAGACAAAGAAGGATCAATAGCTATGAAATCGTTTTTACAAATGGAAAAGGAAGCAAAGCTCGTATCTATTGATGAAGAATTTGTTTTGGTGGAAGAGAAAATATCAGGTAGCTCTGAGGCAAAGCTATCTTGCTTTACCATGCCTGCTTCTATAAAGCTCTTTTCATCTCGGGTGACTCGGTATTGATCGTGTGAAGAGAGAGGGTCGGATGTGTTTAAAGATTTGAAGCTATCAGAAAATGATTCTATAGCTGAATTGTTATTCACCTTGTTATTATCAGCAAAAGAGGGAAGTGCAGTTTTGTTTGATGAAGATAATAAAGGTGTTTTGCTTTTTTGAGATATAGCTATCGGTGGAAATGAAACAAGAGAAGAAGGGAGTGAAGAATCTTTTGGCAAAGATCGCTTTGGAAGCTCATCATTGGGAGTAAATGAGGAGTTGGAAGATAGAGGTGGAAGAGAGAATGACATAGGTCTCTTTTTTGATTAAGATGAAAGTAAATTGAATTAAAATCAAGTTTTGAAAACAATCTTATTATCTTCACGACTCTACGGCATTCTTGATACGAGTTATGTCATGCCAGACAAGATGGTCCCAATGGCGCTACAGTTGCTGGAAGGAGGGATTAAGATCTTGCAGCTGCGTGCTAAAAAATTTTCAGAAAAGGAGATTGTTGCAATGGCTGAAAAAATTCTTCCTGTCATCCGAGCTGCTGGAGGAATTTTTATTCTCAATGATCACCCTCATCTTGTGCCTGTAGTTGGTGCTGATGGGGCTCATATTGGACAAGATGATATGACTGTTTTGGAGGCGCGTTGTTTGGCTGGCTCAAAAGCTATCATCGGACTTTCGACTCACTCACTGGAGCAAGTCAAACAAGCTGTGCTTCAGCAGCCTGACTACATCGGCTTCGGGCCGCTTTTTGCTACATCCACAAAGCCTGACTACAAGCC
>CAYYAN010000210.1:0-2688 GCA_964469825.1 uncultured Chthoniobacter sp.
CAAGAAGATCGTTGTAGCACTTCTTTTGATCAACTGTTACATCGACTATCTGAGAGTTATTATCAAAAGAACCAACTGGATTATTTCCGGTTTCGCCTGATAAAAGCTCGGGCACAGGATTTCTTTCATTATTTTGAACCGCAGTGATCATAGATCGTTATTTTTATCTTCTTGTGCCTTACTTCTGGAGGCGCTATCTTCCCCTTTCTTCATGAATCTAGCAAACAAAAAAAAGCTTAGCATTTTTAACTTAGTAATGATTAATGTCATTGCGATTGATAGTCTTCGCACTCTTCCCATGAGCGCAGAATATGGGTTTTCATTAATCACCTATTATGTATTGGCAGCCCTTCTTTTCTTTATTCCAACAGCGCTTGTCTCTGCAGAGCTGGCTACAGGTTGGCCAGAAACTGGTGGCATGTATGTTTGGGTACGTGAAGCTTTTGGACGACGCTTTGGATTTTTTACAGTCTGGCTTCTCTGGTTTAATAACGCTTGTTGGTTTCCAACGATTATGTCATTTGTCGGAACAACCTTGGCTTATGTCATGAATCCGGAACTAGCCAATAACAAAACTTATATGCTCGTCATCATGCTCTCTCTTTTTTGGGGGGCAACATTGCTCAACTTTCGCGGCATTCATGCTTCTAATTTTTTGAGCACCCTAGCCGCGATGTTTGGAACCCTTCTTCCTATGCTCTTTATCATTGCGCTGGGTCTTATTTGGATCTTCATGAAAAAGCCACTTAGCGTTGAAGTTAGCTGGCACAGCCTTCTCCCGGATCTTAGCAAAATCAATAATTTAGCACTCCTCATCGGCGTTTTTTATAGTCTCGTTGGCATTGAGATGTCAGCAGCACATGCAGGAGAAGTCGAAAATCCTCAGCGCAATTATCCAAAGGCAATCTTATGGTCAGGAATGTTAATCTTAACAAGCCTCATTCTCTCTTCTCTCACGATTGCTTTTGTCGTGCCAAAATCAAAAATCAATCTTCTTGCTGGACTCTTGCAAGCCTTTGAAGTTTTCTTTTCTTCATTTCATCTGAGTGGCATTATGCCTTTGTTAGCCATGCTGATTGCACTTGGAGCGATGGGGGGAACTAATGCCTGGATTTCAGGACCGAGCAAAGCTCTTCTCGTGGCATGTGATGATGGTTTTTTTCCTGCGAAGCTTGGTTATAAAAATGAACATGGCGTTCCTACTAACATTCTTTTGTTGCAAGCGATTATTTTTACTATCTTGTGCAGTCTTTTTGTTTTGATGCCAACGATTGCTAGCGCCTTTTGGTTGCTAACAAATGTAACGGCGATCTTAGTCTTGACCGTTTACATCACAATGTTTGCTGCAGCCATCAAGCTTCGTTACAAACACCCCAACGTTCCTCGTCTTTTTAAAATTCCTGGTGGCACATGGGGACTTTGGGCCATCTGCCTAATTGGGATTGGAAGTTGTTCTTTCGCGATGTGGGTCGGATTTTTACCACCTGCTCAAATTTCCGTTGGCAATGTTTTCACGTACGAGCTGATCGTGATCGGCGGCGTTTTATTCAGCTACCTGTTTCCCCTTGTGGTGTTTGAAATGCATGAACGAATGGAAAAAAAACAATAAAAATTATTATTCACTCTGCCTGCATAATTCTTTACGTTTTTTGTAACGATCAATTTTTCACATCCGTTGAACAAGTGACTTCACACCACGCTTCAAACTCACGACGCTGTTCATCAAGGTGTTGCATGGCACTTTCATAAGCATCTCGCCCGAGGAGCAAATGAAGCGGCGGGCGTTCTGAGGTAACAGCATTGATAATGGCTTCGGCACCAAGTTTAACATCACCGCGTTGTGTATGATGAGCTGCTTTTGCCCATGCTCGGAGTAAGCCGGAGGTTTCTGCATAATCGTCGATGAGGTGAGAGGAAAAATGAATAGAACTTTCTTTTAGAAAATCGGTGCGAAAACCGCCTGGTTCTACAATAGTGACATTAATTCCAAGTGGCTTGACTTCTTGAACCAGCGCCTGCGATAAGCCTTCCACGGCAAACTTAGTGGCATTGTAAATACCAGCACCAGCTGCTGCTGTTAACCCCCACATCGAAGAGATGTTGACGATATGACCGCTACGGTTTTTCCTAAAATGAGGCAAGACTGCTCGTGTCATACGAATCAGTGCGAAGAGATTAATTTGGAAAAGTTCTAAAATTTCTTTTTCACTTGTCTCTTCAATCGCTCCGATAAGACCGTAACCTGCATTGTTAATCAGAACATCAATTTTTCCAAAGGTGGCAATGGCTACTGCGACAGCTTCTTCCATTTCAGAAACGCTATGAAGATTCACTCGCAATGTCAAAAGCCGATCGGAACAATTAGGAAAAATTGCTTCTACTTTTTCAGGATCGCGTGATGTAGCTACTACCCTATCTCCTCGCTCCAAGGCTGCTCGGACAAGCTCCATGCCAAAGCCGCTAGATGTTCCTGTGATGAACCAGACAAGAGGTTGTGTTGTTTTCATAGGATCAGGTTAACAGGTTGTTGGTTGCATGTGACAAGAAAAATTGCATAGAAGTTTACTCATCATTTTATTAATATCACTAAATGGAAGGCCCCTCTCCCATTACGTCTCATGACATTTCGCTGCAACCTCAAGAGGCAGCATCTGCTTTGATGTCTACTCTGAAAACAGGTCATTCAGG
>CAYYAN010000210.1:2698-3175 GCA_964469825.1 uncultured Chthoniobacter sp.
AGTTCACAGAGTTGTTGTAGCCTCAACTCTTTCTCCTCACGAAAAACCAATACGGCCTTTTAGTACTGACTTTACAGCATCGGCGTTAAGATATGCTTTGGCAAAATCTCCTAACCAGGCAACTTCCTCTGCTCCACTTGTTCCACAAATTATCATTGATGATTTTGCAGAGCCAACTCAATTGGGAAGAGTTTTGCGGAATGCCTATCAAGCAAGCTCAGATCGAATTGCAACCATCATGCAACTTCCTTTTTCCGGACAAATAGCAGAGGAAATAAAACATGATGCAGAAATGAATCCCAAGCTTAATGGCTTTACTGGGCTTTCTAATTTCACAGGAATCTGTGGCACAAATGCTGCTTTGCAAGAACTCAAGGCTGTTTTCAATATCATCTTGGAAGGTTGTAATGAAGAGCAACAGACAACGTTGCTTGCTTCATTAGAAGAAAAGATGCCTCAGTTTTTTAAATTTTTAAA
>CAYYAN010000211.1:0-3171 GCA_964469825.1 uncultured Chthoniobacter sp.
CATCCATCGGACTTCCCGGCTTTCGCAGTAGAGAGGGATGAAATATTCGGGTTAATACCTGTGATATTGAACTCGCATTTTAATCAACACTCTAGTACGCTTTTTATTCCATGAACGACAAACTCATTCAATGCATTGAAACCGGCAAAATCACCCCTGAAACCGCTGAAAAACTTTCTCATCTGACTCCTGGAACCTATTGTAAGCATCGAAGCTGGGGTTTTGGTCAAATTGCAGAGTGGCGTTTATTAACAGATCAAGTCTTGATCAACTTTAAAACGAAAAAAAACCATCCAATGCAACTCCAGTTTGCAGCAGAGACATTAGAACCTGTTCCTACTGATCATATCTTGGCCCGCATTGCTGCTGATCCAGCCTTAGTGCGCCAAGAAGCTCAAGAAAATCCTGTTGCTTTGATGAAATCTCTTCTTCAAGGCCATAACGGAAAAGCAACGGCTGATGAAATTACCGCTGATCTTGTTCCTGCTATTTTTTCAGCAGCTGATTTTAAAAAATGGTTTGATGGCGCTAAAAAGAAAATAAAAACAGATGGTCACTTTGTTATTCCTACTAAAAAAACAGCTCCATTTGAACTTCAAGAATCAAGCACCCCGCATCACGAACGTCTTATAGAAGAGTTCCGAACAGCACGTCACCCTAAAGAGCAAGTAACTATTCTTGATGCTCTTCTTAAATTAACCGCTAATTTTAAACAAGAGTCTAAACTCTTTCATCAACTCGCTAATGAAATTGAAGAAGCGGCTAAACGCAGTGGCCGCATGCATGCACCTAAGGCAATAGAGTTGCTTATGGCTCGCGATGAAGTTTTAAAACATCATCCTGCTACATCTGAAAAAGAGTCATCGCTTTCAATCTCAGTTTTATTAAAAGATGCTTCAGGAAAATTAGTTGAAATCTTTGAAGAGCTTCCTGTTGCCAAGTACCGTCGTGTCTTAACAGCTTTCCCTGAGGCTTTCCAAGAGGATTGGCAGACGCACGCACAACAACTGCTGCGTTATGCAGAGCCACGTCTCATCGGAGAAATTTTTCACCTCTTTGAAAGTCAACAGGAACGTGAAGCGTTTTTAAACTTTGCAGCACGAGCCATCCGCGAGCGTTCCATTAGCTCCCATTTCTTAAAATGGCTTTGTGAAGAACGAGCTCAGGCCTTTCCAGAGTTAATCAATCCAGAACTTTTTGCTGCTATCCTCTCTGCTTTAGAAAGAGAGATGCACGCTGAAAGCAAACGAGGAGCTCGCCTGCATGAGTTACTATTTCAAGACCGTCAACTCATTGGGGATTTCTTTCAAGGTAGCGACCTTGAAACTGCTCGTCATGCTATTCGCAAAATCAAAGCTTCCTCTGTTTTTAACGACCTTGATCGTCGTTCACTCCTTGCCCGCATCTTGAAAGTTCATCCAACATTAGAAACTGCAGTGATGGATGATACCTCTAAAGAAAATGCAGAACCTCGCGAAGAAATCTTAGTTGTTTCTTGGGCCAGCTTAGAACGTCGTAAGAATGAATATGAAAACCTCGTTACTAAACTGATTCCTCAAAATACAAAAGATATTTCAACAGCTCGTTCTTATGGTGACCTTCGAGAAAATTTTGAGTTTAAAGCAGCTAAAGAACAGCAACGCGTATTGCTTCGGCAAAAAGCAGAATTGGAACAAGCGCTTAACCAAGCACGAGGAACCAACTTTGAAAATCCAGACACCTCTATTGTTTCTATTGGAACTGTTGTGACCCTCAAAACGCCTCAAAATGGGCATCAAGAAGTTTACTCAGTTTTGGGAGCTTGGGATAGCACTCCTGAAAAAGGTTGGATTTCTTATCAAACTGCCATCGGTCAGGCACTCTTAGGCCATGCTTGCGGAGAAACAGTCAAGCTCCCCAGCGAGCAAGGAGAACGCGAAATGCTCATTGAGAAGATCCTTCCTTTTACTGATGCGTCATTGCATGATCTCAGTAAAACCAATGCATAATCAGTGTTTTAAGACCAAAAATTACTCATTACTTATTACTCATTACTTTTATGGACACTATCATCACCTCCATCCACGCTCGCGAAATTTTAGATTCTCGCGGTAACCCGACTCTAGAAACTGATGTTTGCCTCGCAGGAGGTGCCTGCGGAAGAGCAGCTGTTCCTAGCGGAGCAAGCACTGGAGAACATGAAGCTGTTGAATTACGTGACGGCGTCAAAAATCGTTACCTTGGGAAAGGCGTTTGCAAAGCAGTGATGAACGTCAACACTCTCATCGCTCAAGAACTTGTTGGAATGAACTCCCTCGACCAAATCACACTTGACAGAGTGATGCTAGAACTCGATGGAACTTCAACAAAAAAGAAATTAGGAGCTAATGCGATTCTCGCTGTTTCTCTTGCTGCGGCACATGCAACAGCCGCACAACTCGGATTACCTCTCTATCGTTAACTTGGTGGACCTAATGCCAAAGTCCTTCCTATTCCGATGATGAATATTCTGAATGGAGGCGCTCACTCAGATGCTCCAATTGATTTCCAAGAATTCATGATTATGCCAAAAGGATTACCGACATTTTCAGAGGCACTTCGTTGCGGTGCAGAAATCTTTCACTCTCTTAAAGCCGTTCTTCACAAACGAGGTCTTTCTACTGCGATTGGAGATGAAGGAGGATTTGCTCCCAAACTCTCTTCAGCAGAAGATGCACTGGACTCTATTTCTTTAGCTGTTGAAAAAGCCGGCTATAAACTGGGAAGTCAAGTCTGCATTGCGATTGATGCAGCATCGAGTGAATTTTATGATGCGGACAAAAAAGTCTATCATTTTAAAAAATCTGATGATTCTCGTCGCACTGGAAACGAGCTTGTCGACTACTACAAAAAACTCTGCAACAACTATCCAATTGTTTCAATCGAAGATGGCTGCGCTGAAAATGACTGGGCCACTTGGAAACTCATGACAGAAGCTTTAGGCGATAAAATTCAAATTGTTGGAGATGATCTTTTTGTCACCAATGTTGAATTTTTGAAAAAAGGAATCGAACAAGGTGTCGCTAACTCTATCCTCATTAAAGTAAATCAAATTGGATCACTCACTGAAACACTTGATGCCATCGAACTCGCGAAGGAGCATCATTATACTTCCGTCATCAGCCATCGCTCTGGAGAAACAGAAGATACAAC
>CAYYAN010000212.1:0-3168 GCA_964469825.1 uncultured Chthoniobacter sp.
CCTGCAGAAGGTGATCCAGCATCATTTGATCAAGAGGCGCACGATCTGTGGGCTACTCTTTTTAAAAAAGCAGGTCTTGATCCTGCCATTCATATTGTCCCTGGCAATCGCAAAGATAATTTTTGGATGATGGGAGAAACGGGACCTTGCGGGCCTTGTTCCGAACTCCATGTTGATCTTACTCCTTATGGTGACACGAAAGGAGCTCTTGTTAACAAAGGAACAGCTGAGTGCATCGAAATTTGGAATCTCGTTTTTATTCAATTTAACGCCAATGCTGATGGAACTTTTGCTCCACTTCCCACTCGTCACGTCGATACCGGCATGGGGTTTGAACGAATTTGTTCCATTATGCAAGGAACGAAAGGCTTTCAAGAATTTGGTAATGTTATTATTTCAAATTACGAGACGGATCTGTTCCGGCCTATCTTTCAACAACTAGAAACAATGTCAGGCTTACACTATTGTTCGACTCTACCACAGCCTGATAAAAACGGATTACTCATTCCAAAAACAGAACAAGAAAAAATTGATATCGCCTTTCGTGTTATCGCAGATCACCTGCGCACGCTTGGTTTTGCGATTGCTGATGGGATCTTGCCTGGCAATACCGATCGCAACTACGTCCTTCGACGTATCCTTCGACGCGCAGTACGCTACGGTCGCACGCTTGGATTCCGTGAACCTTTCTTTTACAAACTTGTTCCAACCTTTGTGAGCCTGATGGGAGAAGCCTTTTCAGAGGTTTGTGAAAAAGAAGAAGTCATCACCAAAACATTTCGTCGGGAAGAAGAAGCTTTTCATAAAACTCTCGATAAAGGATTAGCACTTTTTGAAATGGAAGCAACAGAACATGGAAGAATTTCTGGAGCTGCTGCTTTTCGTTTGTATGATGAACAAGGATTTCCACTAGACCTCACCCAGCTTCTCGCAAGAGAACGTGGGCTGAGTGTCGATGTTGATGTCTTTGAAAAGTTGATGGAGGAACAGCGCGCTCGTGCTCGAGCTGCTCAGAAAAAAGAAGTCATCAGTGTAGAATCTTTTCAGACCAAGAATCCGACATACTTCCTTGGATTTGATCATAGTGAAACAGAAGTCACCGTTTTAGAAGTGGTTTCGATTAAAAATCGATTCGCACTCATTTTTGATCGTTCCGTTTGCTACGCCGAAATGGGAGGACAAGTTGGGGATCAAGGGGACCTCATCATTGATGAAAAAATTTATCCCATTGTCGATACCCAAAAAAAAGGAGACCTCTGGCTCCATTTTATCGAAGGCTCAAATATCCCGCTCGAACAAGCTCGTGGCGTACTTCGTATCAACACAACTCGCCGAGCCGCTGTTGCACGTCATCACACAGCAACTCATTTGTTGCATCACGCTCTTCATAAAATTGTCAGTCCCGAAATTTCCCAAAAAGGCTCTTTCGTTGGAAGTGATAAACTGACCTTTGATTTTAACAGTGCCCCTCTCACTGAAGAACAATTGCACAAAATCGAACAGTTCATTAACGAAGAAATAGTACGTAATTTTCCAGTTAGCTCGGCTGAATTTTCTTATGCCGATATCAAAGATCGTACTGACATCATGCAGTTCTTTGGCGATAAGTATGGAGATCGGGTTCGCGTGGTCCAGATTGGAGGAATTCCAGGAGCATTAGATGGTTTTTCTATGGAGCTTTGCGGAGGCACTCACGTGAAAGCAACGGGAGAAATAGGTTCTTTCCGCATTGTTAGTGAAGGAGCCGTCGCCGCTGGTGTCCGTCGGATTGAAGCTGTAGCTGGCCTTACAGCTCATGTTCATGCACTTCAAGAAGCAAAACTTCTTCGTTCTTTAGCCACGCAGTTACAAAGCCCTCTTCCGGAGCTTGAGAAAAAAATCGCAACACTTCTCACTCGTACTGCTACTTTAGAAAAAACGATCGCTTCTCTTCACGATGCTCAAGCGGCTTCCATCGCAAAAGAACTTTTATCCCAGCAAGAAATACTTCACGAAATTCCTACTATCATCGCAGCAGTTCCAAAATGTGACGCAGCACAATTGCAGCGTCTGCTCACTCATCTTCAAAAAGACTTTTCTGGTGTCATTGTGTTAGCGGGAACTATAGAAGAGAGCGTTTCACTCGCTGCCTTCGTCGCTGAACCACTTCGGGAAAAATTTTCTGCTGGAAAAATAATCCAAACCATCGCTCCGGAAGTTCATGGTAAGGGTGGCGGTAGCCGTGATATCGCTCGTGGTGGGGGAAAGAATCCAGCTGGCATTCCAGCCGCATTCGAAACTGTGAAAAAATTATTAAACCAATACTAGTATTGAGTGTCTAAATAATAACTATCAACCTCAACTTACCTAAAAATAATGAAAACATCATTCCGCAAATACCTACCACTTCTTGTTACTTCCCTTTTATTAGCTACTACGATTTCTTCTCGAGCAGCTATTTATCTACAACCTGTTGAATGGCAAGATGTAAAAAATTCAAATGCAAACTGCTTCGAGATTCTACGTAAATTATACGATAATGACTATAATTATGTTGATAATAATGATGATGAAGATACAAGAGCCGCTAAACGAGCAGACTTAGTAAAGGCACTTGACGAAGCTAGAAAAGACTATTGCGAGCTTCTAAATAAATATAATCAAGAACAAGCTGACGCTCAGAAAGACGATTACAAAAAAAATGTAATGAAATGTTCAGCAAACGATATCCAAAGAATGAACCTCTTCAGAAACAATATGATAAAGATGTAAGAAACGCTAAACTAGTAAAATTATTTGAGAAACTTGAGAGACTTAAAACAGGTGAAATATTCAATCAACCACTTGAGGAAGGAAAACAAGCATCTATCCAATAAGCTCTCTCATTAATGTCTTTCTAAATAGAAAATAAAATTTTAAATAAATAAATTTTTATGCCGATCCATAAAATCAATGGGTCGGCATTTTTTTATGCCCTCTTTTTGAGTTAACCCCAATGCGTGTAAGGAAGTCATAGTTCTAAAATAAATTTGAATAAGAATTCTTTCGCCAACTTCTTCATTTTCATTGATGTTAAAAACAACCTTCTAAATAAAATAAACAATCGCTACACCCTCGATGTCATTCCCGCGTAGGCGGGAACGACATCGAGGAGGTAAGTTGATGTTTATTTTAACCCCAGTGCCTGTA
>CAYYAN010000213.1:0-3147 GCA_964469825.1 uncultured Chthoniobacter sp.
AAACATACAGCCACTGCATCGAAATTTTTCGCCCGCCTTGTATCCATGGGCTTTGCGCGTCGTCTCACTACGATTTCCCATGAAATATTCGGGCTAATTTTTATTTCTTGCTACCAGTAGCATTTTTTTTTTCAAAAATAAAGTGACGTTAATGGCAACGGAATGCTATTGTTTTCAACGTTTCAATATTTCAACAGCTGCTGAGCAGCATTCAAGTTTCTTTCTATGCCTACCTACGAATACGAATGTAATAAATGCGGGCATCATTTTGATGCCTTTCAATCAATGTCCTCGGAAGCTTATAAAACCTGTCCTCAGGAGCTTTGTCAGATGAAAAAGTGGGGAAAGGGAAAGGTGAAACGCCTCTTGGGAGCTGGAGCTGGCTTGCTCTTTAAAGGTTCTGGATTTTATATCACCGATTATCGAAGTGAGGGATATAAGAGTTCTAAAGAAAAAGACTCTTCTTCTGCTGCGCCAGCAAAGACTACAGACACAAATGCCGCTGCTAGTACGAAGTCTACAGCTTCTCCAAAAGACAAAAAAGCATCGCCGAAGAAAAACTCATAGAGTAATTTTAGGCGATGTTTTTTTTGACGCAAAGAGAGCAGTTGATCATTTTGTTGTTACTCGGAATTTTTTTACTTGGCCTTGGTGTGAAACATTATCGTCAAATTAGCACTATTAGTACTACGAAAAACTCGTTATCCATTACTCATCACTCATTACTTTTTCATGATACCCATTTTAGGATTTCAAGAAGCTGTTGAAAAAATTGTTGCTCACGATCAGCGCTACCGCCTAGATGCTTATTTGTTTTTACGCGAGGTGATGGATTTTGCTGTTAAGCGGCAAAAGAAACAACGCAAGCAATTACAACCGATGCATGTGAGTACAGCTGAATTGCTCGAAGCATTTCGCTTGTTTGCGTTAAAAGAATTTGGTCCCATGGCTCTGACTCTTCTTCAATATTGGGGAATTCAAAACAGTGCTGATATAGGGAAGATCATTTTTAACCTTATTGAAGCAGGTGTTGTTGGAAAGACAGAAGATGATACTCTTGCAGCATTTTCTAATGGATTTGATTTTCAAGAAGCTTTTGTGTATCCTTTTCAACCAGCGACACTCATCTCATAAAATATGAAACACTTTATCACAGCGTGCCTTTTCGTTTGTACAGTATGGGCTTCAGCGGTGAAAGCATCATCATCTCAGCCATCTTCCTCTATGCCATCTCAAACTTCTTCTTCTCTTCAAAGTACAGCATCAACAGCTATCGTTGCTGCTATCCCTCAAGTTTTTACTTTAAAAAATGGGCTTACTGTCATTGTAGAAGAAGATCATCATGCTCCTGTCGCCTCGGTGCAAGCCTGGTGTTGCACAGGTAGCGTCGACGAAGGCAAATGGCTGGGAGCGGGTCTGTCTCATATTTTGGAACACATGCTCTTCAAAGGAACGGCAACACGTCCTCCAGGAAAGATGGCAGAAGAGATTCAGCGAGAAGGCGGTTATTTGAATGCCTATACCTCTTTTGATCGTACTGTTTTTTGGACCGATATTCCTGCTGCAGGTGTGAGCAAAGCAATTGATGTTTTTGCTGATGCGGTAATGAATGCTTCGCTTCCTCCCGAAGAATACATCAAAGAACAAGAAGTCATTCGGCGTGAGTTTGCGATGGGGGATGATGATCCTGATCGAAAAAGCAGTGAACTTCTTTTTGCTACTGCTTTCCATGTTAGTCCTTATCGCCATCCGGTCATTGGCTATCGCGAAGTGTATGATCAACTGAAGAGGGAGGATGTGTTAGACTATTTTAAAGAACGTTATGTTCCTAATAATCTCTGTTTCGTAGTTGTCGGTGATGTTAATCCAGAAGCGGTGCATCAACAGCTTGAATCTTTTTTTGAAAAGTATCCTCGTAAGGCCCTAGAACCAGTACTTGTGAAAAAGGAGCCAGTTCAACTTGGAATTAAAATCGCGAGAAAAACATTTCCAACCGAGTTAAGTCGTATCAATCTTGCTTGGAAAACACCGGGCGTTACGGATTCTAAGGCTCCTGCACTTGAAGTTCTCGGAAATATTCTTGGTGCAGGCAATAGCTCTATTTTGAATCAAGAACTTCGAGAGAAAAAACAACTTGTCTATCAAATTGGAGCTGGATTTTGCGGGTTGAATGTCAGTGAAGGATTGTTTGTTGTTAATGCTATTGTTGCTCCTGAAAAAAGAGAAACTGCTGAAGCGGAGATTTTATCTCAAGTTGATAAGCTTGTGCAGCAAGGAGTGACTCAAGAAGAATTAGAGAAAGCAAAAAAAAGTCTTCTTACTGATCACCTCTGCGGATTAACCACGGTTCATGGACGAGCTCAAGATTATGGTTCTAGCTGGCTTGAAACAGGAAATCCAACGTTTGGTAAAGAATATTTGGCAGCCATTCAACGTGTCACCCAAGAAGAAGTTCAGCAGGCAGCAAAAGAATTTTTGGTACGTGATCATTTGACGATCACCTCCCTTGATCCTGAAAAGGGGACTCACGATCAGAAAAAACAAGCCACTCAAAAAATCGATCAGCGAGAAGTCAAAAAAGTTGTGCTTCCTAACGGACTAAGACTCTTGATTTGTGAAGACCATCGTCTTCCACTTATTTCGATGATGGGAATGTTCCGCGGTGGATTGTTAGCAGAAACTGCTAATAATAATGGTGTGACAGACCTTCTTGCAAGCACCTTAACTAAAGGAACCAAAAATAGAACTGCTCAAAATATTGCTAACACCATTGAGCAGGTTGGAGGAAGTATTGGAGCCAATGCAGGAAACAATAGCTTTAGTGTTTCTGTGGGCGTCATGAAACCTGATTTTGTCTTAGGATTAAATCTTTTAGCAGAAGTCTTAATGGAGGCAACTTTTCCAGTAGAGGAAATTGAACATGAAAAGATGGCTCAACTTGCCGCTATTCAGGCCGAAGATGATCAGATGCTCTCCTTAACACAACGTCTTCTAAAGGAAAAACTTTATGGAGCACATCCTTACTCAAGGCGCATTTTAGGAACTAAAGAGACAGTTCCTTCCTTAAATCGAGATATGGTAAAAGAACTTTATCAAAAATTGGTTGTTGGAAGAAACGGCGTGATTGCTATATTTGGAGACATTAAT
>CAYYAN010000214.1:0-3135 GCA_964469825.1 uncultured Chthoniobacter sp.
TAGATATTGAAGTTGTTAACTTTGCGCGTCGCTTGCCTCATGCAGCAAAATTTCGTAACGGTACTACAAAATGGATTTTAAAAAAAGCCTTAGAACCACTTTTGCCGCACGATATTATTTATCGGAAGAAAAAAGGCTTTGGAACGCCGATAGGAGCTTGGTTGCGAGAGAGCTGTATTGTTCCAAAGAGTCCTCAAACGGCAACAGCAAAGGCATTTTTCGAGAAACGCCTGAAAGCACACCAACTAGGCAAAAGTGATGAACGGCTTTTCCTTTGGGCTCAAGCGGTTTTGGGTGGAGTGTTGTAAAATATACCATTCGCGTGCGAATGGTATAAGAGAGGCTACACTTTGTTTGTGGGGCCGAGATTGCCGATGAGTCCTTGTATCATTGACTCTCCTTTTGCCGTAGCATTGCTAGCAGTAGCGCCTGCATTGTTAGCCTCGGAAAGATTTTTTTGAGTATTCAAGTCAGAAATTGGATTGCTAGCAGCATTCTGGTTTATTGACGCTGGAATTGGAGCTTGATTGCCAATAGCAGAACTGACAGAAGAGATAGAGCCCATAGTGATGTTTAAGATTGATGAGGTTAATGATTTTTAAATAGTATGTCTCCTTAATTTTAGGGCAAGAGCGAAAACGTTTTTAATGATAGAAAATCTTGTTTTGATCTCCAGTCTCTAGTCTTGAGTTTCTAATCTATTTCTATGAGTCGTATTCTTGTTCTTTGTTATGAGTACCCACCGATTGGTGGTGGTGGTGGTCGTGTAGCAGCTCAAGTAGCTGCAGCCTTGGTGGAGCGAGGGCATGAAGTGCGCGTTTTGACAGCAGGTATGCCTCATCTTCCTCAGCGTGAGATAGTGAATGGAGTGGAGGTTATTCGAGTACGAGCTCAGCGCCAACGAGAAGATACTTGTACTGTTTTGGAAATGTTGCTTTGGGTGATAGCGGCTTCTCCAAAGGCTTTGTTAGAGGCGTTACGCTGGCGTCCTTCGGTTATTCATGCTCATTTTGCGGTGCCGACCGGAGCTGTTGCTTGGTTAGTTCATCAATTCACACGGATTCCCTATGTTCTCACCGCACATCTTGGAGATGTTCCAGGAGGCGTGCCTGAACAGACAGAACAACTTTTTAAAAAAATAAAATGGCTGACTATTCCTATTTGGAAAGCAGCAGCACAAGTAACAGCGGTGAGTAGTTTTGTGGCTGAACTCATTCAGAGTGCTTATGGTATCAAAGCACACATCATTCTCAATGGGATAAAATTACCATCACAGCAGTGCAAAAAGAAAAATGCAGTTCCCCAGTTGCTTTTCGTGGGACGTTTGAGTCTTCAAAAAAACCCTTTGCTGGCTATTCAAGCTCTGGCCTTATTGCGTGAGCTCTCATGGAGATTGAATATTATTGGTGATGGGCCGCTTTCTAAACTTGCTCATGAAGAAGTAGAACGATTTCATCTTCAAGATCGCATTTCTTTTTTAGGATGGCTTTCAGCAGAAGAAGTGAAACAGAAAATGGAGCAAGCGGACCTTTTATTAATGCCTTCGCTTTCTGAGGGGTTGCCCATGGTTGGAGTCGAAGCATTAGGGTATGGTCTTGCCATCGTAGGAAGTTGCATCGGTGGCTTACAAGATGTTCTTCTTGAGAAAAGGAATGGTGCCTCGTTTAATTTAGAAACAGGAGCTTCCGGAATGGCAAAAGCCCTAAGGCCTTTTTTAGAGAATGAAGAGTTATTAAAAACAGCTCAGCAAACTTCTTTAAGTCATGCTACTGCTTTTGAGTGGAATCACTCAATTGATTTTTACGAGAGAGTGCTTGTTGAAGCAGCCAAGCAATAAATCATTTGGTTAAATACCATGATAGTCGCCTATGCCTTTAATATGCTGATTGTCCTGCACTAATCTTTCATTATTTTCCCTAACATCTTGGGCCATTTGCTTTTCTTCTTCCATTTCTTCTTGTTGCTGATTCATACGCTCTGAAAAAGGAGTTTCTTTGTTCGATTCTACTAATGCAGGTGTTCCTGTTGATAGAGGAGGCGGTGGTGGTGGAAGATGGTGCGTAGGTTTATGAATGCCAATACCGTTTCTGATGTCGATACTTTTTTCGATGTTTGGACTCATGCCGCTGTTGCTATCTGCTTGAGGAGCGATTGAAACATGAGTTGGGCTTGCCGTTATTGAAGAAGAAGAGCTAGAAGAGACTGGTGGTTCAATAACAAGAGTTGACTTAGAAGAAGATGAATGGGCCGAGGTTGATGATGAATTAAGATTTGTAGGATTACTTGGAGTTGAAGGAGCTGAAATAGAAAAATCAGTTGGAATGGAAATATCTGAAATGTTGCCGGTAGTGCTAACGGAACTCATAAGGAAGATGGTTTGATGGCTTTTACAAGATGGTTACGGACAGTTACGGACAAATAAAAACTTCTATAATTCCTTTTGAATAATCAAGCCTGTAATGTGACTGGATATAGCTATAAGTTTTCGCTGCCCAGTTACTAAAACGTGAATGTTCAGTTCCATTAATGGGCCAGTTAGTAATAACGATAACAGCAGGGTGAAAGGTTTCTATTTCTCCAATCGCAACTTTATCAAAATCTGCAGCTGCAGTGACATCATCGCAATAAAGATCGCGACGATAAGAAGGACGATTTGTCATGAAATTAATTTCCGGGTTGTAGGGGAAACAGACGACATAGTCTCCTTCCTTGGAATGCTGAAGAATGCTTTGATAAATAGCAGAAGCTTCTTCCCATTCGTGTGGTTTTAATTTCACGTGAACTCCATTTTTGCCAAAGAACTCTTTCGTTCTTCCTTCACTAATCGCGATGCCACCAGTCGACTGAGATTGGCACCCATTGATGAAGTACAGAGTAAGAGTGGTAATTGCTGTTGTTAAAAATAGGAAGAGAAAAAATTTAAGAAGATTTTTTGAATAAGACCATGCCTCTATAGCAAAGACAATGCTTATGAGAATTGTCACTGTCATCGGGACCATGAACTCACTAAGATGTACCATATCGGGTCGCCAGAAAAAGTATTGGGGAAAAAGGGTTAGCGAGCAACCAAGAGAAGAGAAGAGGATTAACCCGGATCTTTCGTCCCTCTCTACTGCGAAAGCCGGGAAGTCCGAT
>CAYYAN010000215.1:0-3131 GCA_964469825.1 uncultured Chthoniobacter sp.
AAATGAAGCCGAGAAAACCTATCACTATTGGATAGCTTGTTCGCAAGCCCTGAGCTCTTCCAATCTGAATCACCTCTTAACTCACCTTAAAGCAATCGAACAAAAATGTAAGGAAACATTTCCCACTGCTATTCCTTTTCTTCAAGAAGCTGCAGCTTATTTTCAAACAATTCGCCCAACAGAAGGAGAAACACTCCTATCCGAACAACAGCAGCTCTTCTACCATTGGAACTTGATTCTTTACGATGCCTTTTTTCTGGCATCTTCTAAAAAAGCAACTCCACTTGCTGAAGAGATCCTCTTAGCTCGGAGGAAAGCGATTCATGCTATTGAAGCACGTTATTATCAGCGAGCTCACACTTGGTCGCTGATGGCCTTCATCAAAGGAAATATTTTTGAACATATTGAAAATAAGAAAAATAAGGGCTTACAAAAAACTATTACTTCTTTTGAGAAAAAACTTCTCCATGGAAAAGAAGGAGATGCCTGGCAAAGAGGTTTTTACTGGCTTTTTATCGCTGTTGAAGCTCAACGTAGAAAAGAAAATCTCCATCAGTCAGAAAATAAAATCCTCATCACGGCTTACCAACAAACTGTAAACTACACCAATCTCATTTCAAAAAAATGGGAACGCCTCTCTCATCTTGAGATAGGGAAAAAAAATCTACTGCTTTTTTCAAAATTTTTATCTCAATACAGAAAATGTTTAGCAGAGCGCGCAGAACGTCGCCATCGTTCTTTGATAAAGGTTGTGCTAATTCCAGAGGTTACATTTTGTGTTCCATCTCAGAGCATCCCTACAAAAGCTCAAGAACAAGACATAGCTCGTGGTATTATTCATCCACAATTGCAATACACTGTTTTGTATAACTGGATTTATCAAACATGGCATTTCCTCACTCAAGCAGGCATCCATTGCCAACTTTCTAAAGAACCACTCACCGAAGGAATCATTGTGACCTTAGGAAAATCTCTCCCTCCCTCTTTCAAAGAAAAAGTTCTTTCGAAAAAACTTTTTCTTGTCGATGTTGTCGCAGATAACGAGCCTTATGAGGATGCACCTCTTCATCTCATCCAAAATAAAAAGCATGCTATACTGAACCACAATAGTAAAATTTTGGACCAGTTCTTGTATGTCCCCCATTGGCCACAACCCTATTTAATTCCACGCAGTGCAGACCGGAGAAACCATTTTGAAAACATCTGCTTTTTTGGTCACACCAAAAATTTAGCTTCTGAACTCCAATCTGCATTATGGCAACAACGTCTCCAACAAGAGTTAGGGCTCACGTTTAAAGTAAAAGAAGTTCAAGAATGGCATGATTATAGCAATGTCGACTGCATTGTAGCGATTCGTGATTTTTCAAAAGGCGCTCACTTCAATAAACCTGGAACCAAGCTCTATAACGCCTGGCTTGCAGGTATTCCCTTTATCGGAGGAAGTGACACAGCCTATGCTGCAGAGGGACATCCAGGGAAAAATTATCTTATAGCAACTTCTTTAGAAGAAGTTTTCGAACACTTACGCCATTTAAAAGAAGATGAGGCTTTTCGCAGATCTCTCATAGAAGAGGGAAAAAAATCGGCAGTCAACTTCACTCAACAAGCCACCCTAGAGTACTGGAAAAAACTGGTTCTAGAAACGATCCCGATTCTTGCAATTCAGCGCCATCAGATGAAGATTTCTTAAGTTCCCTCTTCCATGATCTCTGCAATTTTTTCTGCTGCATGTTCTGGCAAGAGAGTCATTGCAGCTTCGGCCATTCGCTCACGGCGACGGTCATCTTCTAAGAGATTAGCAATTAAGCGCACGAGGTTTTCCGGTGTTGTCTCTGACTCCTCCAACACTTCAGCGGCACCAGCCTCTTCAAAAAGTATTGCGTTACGATGTTGATGCCGCTCTGCGGCAAATGGAAAAGGAATCAGAATAGAGGGCAGACCAAAGTGTGAAATCTCACTCAGGCTTGCTGCACCGGCACGAGAGACAACAAGATCTGCTGCAGAATAGGCCTGGTTCATTTGATGATGAAATGAGGCCACATGCGCAACAAGCCCCTCTCGTTGATAATTAATCGCTGCAAGGCCGTCATCTCGCTCTCCAGTAATATGAATAAGTTGTATAGAAAGATTTTTTAGCAACACAGCTGAACGAAAAAACAATTGGTTTATTTGGCCCGCTCCTTGGCTCCCTCCCATCACCAAAATCGTCTTTCGCTCAGGTGAAAGACGAAACGTTGCTAATGCTTGTTCTCGAGGCAATCTCTTTCCTAAATCACGCCGCACCGGTGTACCTGTAACAAGACATTCCGATTTAGGAAAACAAGAACGGCAAGTTTCAAATCCCAGCAATACTTTGTTTACCCAACGTGCAGCTAGACGATTAGCCCTTCCCGCGATTGCATTTGATTCGTGAAGATAAGTTGGAATTCCTAAAAGATGAGCTGATAAAAGCGGCGCCGCAGAAGTAAAACCACCCATTCCTAAAACCGCAGCAGGACGATAACGGCGGTGTAATTGACGACAGTATGAAAAACTTTCCCAGCTTCGGCGAAGAAAACGAAGAAAAGCTGGTGATAAAACAGAGGGCATCCCAATTGAAGGAAGTTTTTCAATGCGAAATTCCGAACGACTTTTTAGAGCTACTGCATCAATTTCTTTTTCAGAAACCAGCAAAAGAATTTCGTGCCCACGTTGGTGCAATATTTCCGCAACTGCAAGTCCTGGAAATAAGTGCCCTCCGGTGCCGCCACAGGCGATGATATAATGTTTTCCCATATAGAGTCTGTCAAAATGCTACTGCTGCAGTGCAGGACTGCGTCACGCCAGTGCTCGCGTCCTGAAGTATGAAATATACATTGCGGGTCTGTGCTCTTCGTTCCCTGTCTTGCGTCAACATCAGCGCATTTTGATCAGACTCTCTGTTATTGTCATCTCATTTTTTTCTATTTGACATTGAGGAGGCAAGCCGATCTCTGTTTTAACCCAAGGGCCTATAGAGAACCTTTTATCAATAACTGACTTATCTCTAATTTCCTTATAGGCATTGGGGTTAGGCCATATGCCCTAAATATCGAGCTTAAGCAAAATAAACCTATTGATATTCAAGAGAACGGCCTATAATTCAGATTTGA
>CAYYAN010000216.1:0-3080 GCA_964469825.1 uncultured Chthoniobacter sp.
GGCTGTATGAATAGGGATTGGCTGAAAACCATAAGGAAGAGCAAACCAATTCATTAAGAACGAGGGATGGAGAAAGGGTCCTGTTCCAGGAGGATAGAGGCCCATTAATGCGCATTGAGCGCTCATCAAAGTTCGATCAACATCGGTAGAACGAACATAAAGTGTGCCTGGTTGATAGTTGCGAGGAAGTAATTTTTCTTGATCAATGTAACGATGATGGAACTTCTGTCCCAGCTCATATTCTTGATGCATTCCTAAGGGCGTTAATTGTCCAAGTCCTTCTGGCCAGTGATGGTGGATCTTTGGAATATCAATGATAGGTGTCCGATCTCCATGACGAATAACATCAACTGCAAAAATAAGTTTGCGTTCATGTGTTGGATGTTGCGCTAATGCTGTAAAAGAACTGCAGAGAAACAGGAGGGAAAGTAATTTAATTTTCATTTTTTGTTTTTTTGTGGCTATGTTCTTCTTTTTTTTGGCGAGCGTCTGAAACCTGCTTGAAATAAAAGTTTCCAAACCATGAAGAAGGCTTCAAAGACAATATTCCAAGACATTTTAGAAGTGCCTTGAAAACGATCTGTAAAAATAATAGGAACCTCTGTAATAGAAAATCCTTTTCTCCAGGCGCGATGGGTCATCTCAATTTGAAAGCCATAGCCATTTGATTCTACGTTTTGTATCTTAATGGCCTCAAGTGTTTGACGGCGCCAGCATTTAAAGCCCCCCGTTGGATCATGAATAGGCAAACCGGTTACTGCATGAACATAGTAAGAAGCGCCAACGCTTAAAATTAATCGTCGTAACGGCCAGTTAATGACCCTTACGCCATTGATGTAGCGAGAGCCGATAGCAAGATCTGCGCCAGCTTCAACTGCTGTAATCAGTTTGGGAACATCGTCAGGATTGTGAGAAAAATCAGCATCCATTTGAACAATCACATCATAGTGATGTTCGAGGGCCCATTCAAAACCTGCAATATAAGCACGTCCAAGACCATTTTTTTGTTCGCGGCTTAAAAGATGAAGACGCTGGTTTTTTTGTTTTTGAACCCAGGTCCCCGTTCCATCTGGGGAGTTATCATCAACGATGAGGAGATGAATGTTTTCAGAAAGCGTTAACAACTTTTCCACGAGAGGTGGAAGGTTGGTCATTTCGTTATAAGTTGGAATTACAATAAGTATCGATATACTCATGACGAACAATTTTTGGGAACTTCTACTGGTTGTTTTTGCCTCTGGTTGCTTTCTCCTCGGTTATATTATTATGGGTATAATACCGATGGATGCCGATGTCTCCATTCTGTTGATTGCTCATAGGCATGACCAACACGGAAGAGTCGTTTTTATTCAAACGAAGGACCAAGGAGTTGAAGGCCAACCGGAAGTTCTACGCCATCGCGTTTTGAAAAACCGCAAGGAAGACTAATGCCACAAATACCAGAAAGATTTCCAGCAATGGTAAAGATGTCAGCAAGATACATTTTAAGAGGATCTGCAACTTTCTCACCTAATTTAAAAGCTGTTTCAGGAGAGGTGGGGGAGACGATAACGTCTACTTTTTTAAAAGCTTCTTCAAAATCTTTTCGAATGAGTGATCTTACTTTTTGTGCTTTGAGATAATAGGCATCATGGTGACCTTTTGTAAGAACATAAGTTCCAAGGATGATGCGGCGTTTTACTTCTGCACCGAATCCTTCTTCACGTGTTTTTTCATAAAGAGAGAGGAGGTCGGTAGACTGAGTGGTGCGATGTCCATAACGAATACCATCAAAACGAGCTAGATTAGAAGAGGCCTCTGCAGTCACAATGATGTAGTAGGTTGAAACAGCATACTCAGTGTGAGGGAGTGAAATTTCAACTGGCTCGGCGCCGAGAGAGATAAGATGTTGGATTGCTTTATCAACAGCATCACGCACGCCTGATTCCATACCATCTACGAAATATTCTTTAGGAATGCCAAAACGTATCCCTTTTAAATCACGACCAATTTCGGAGGTGAAATCTTCCTGCGGGAGTTGCAATGATGTTGAATCATGAGCGTCGTGTCCTGCAATCGCATTGAGCAAAAGAGCACTGTCTTCGACAGAGTGCGTGAGGGAGCCAATTTGGTCGAGCGAGGAAGCAAAGGCGATTAATCCATAGCGAGAGACACGACCATAAGTTGGTTTGAGGCCTACGCAACCACAGAGTGCGGCTGGTTGACGAATAGATCCACCGGTATCAGAACCAAGCGTTGCCAAGGCCATGCCGGCTGCAACAGCAGCAGCAGAGCCGCCGCTCGAACCACCAGGAGCACGAGTCTGATCCCATGGATTGTAAGTTGGATGAAAAGCAGAACTTTCCGTGGAAGACCCCATAGCAAATTCATCCATATTGAGGCGTCCCATCGGAAAAGCTCCAGCAGCGCGCAAGCGAGTAATAACGCTAGCATCATAAGGCGCATGATAAGTTCCGAGGATTTTAGAAGAAGAGTTAGCGGGAGCATTTTTAACAACGATGGCATCTTTAATACCGATAGGAATACCTCCAAGAGGCTTGCTCAAATCAGCTTTTAGAGCGTCTTTATGCGCTTGTTCGCTATCCCAAGAAAGGTAAGCTTTGATTTTTGGATTAATGCTTTTAATTCGTTCTTCTAATTCTTCGAGTAGCTCAAGAGGAGAGATTTTACGAGCGACTAGGAGACGGCGTGCTTCAGCAATAGTGAGAAAAGGAGTCATCTGACGTAAAGAGTAAAGGGTAAAAAGTGAAGGGTATTTTATTTTAGGAATCCAAAACTTTTGGAACGACAAAGAGCCCGTTAGCTTGATGAGGAGCTTGTTCGAGAACAATTTGCTTTGATAGGCTTTCTCCAACCATATCTTCACGAACAACATCAAAAACAGAAATTGCATGAGCTGTTGGTTCAATGCCGCTAAGATCCAATTTGTTAATTTTAGCAATATGCTCTAAAACACGTTCTAGTTGTTCTGTAAAGAGGGCCTCTTCATGAGCTGTAAGTTGAATGCGAGCTAGGCGTGCCAAGTAGGCAACATCGATAGTTGGCGTAGAGGAAGACATAGAAGTTGAAATAGTAAATTA
>CAYYAN010000217.1:0-3055 GCA_964469825.1 uncultured Chthoniobacter sp.
AAAGGCTCCTAGATTTGAGCTTTGATCACGACAGTATGCACTTCATACACCTTCGATCAAAACTCTTCGTTTGCCTTGTTTCGTCAGCTTTCATAGCTTTTTCATTACGGGAGCGATAAAATATTTAGGCTAGAAGCTTGCAAAAACAAGAGAGAGTCATTCAATATCAACTAACTGAGCAAACATTTCAATTAATTTTACCAACATGGAATCTCTTCTCACTTTTAATGTCATTCCGCAGTTGCCAGCATCGTTAGAACATCTTCGTGAACTTGCTTACAATATGTGGTGGAGTTGGGAGCCGACAGCGCGTCGTTTATTTCGTGAACTTGATATTGAGCTTTGGGAACGTAGTAATCACAACCCTGGGTATGTCTTGCAGCTTTGTCAGCAATCACGTTTAATTGAGGTTGGAAATGACGAGCGATATTTAACAGAGCTCAAAAAAGTTTATCGTGCTTTTAAAGATTATCTTGATCGAAGTGATACTTACAGCTCATCTCATTCACAAGAAGCGATCGCTTATTTTTCAGCAGAGTATGGCTTGCATGAGTCCTTTCCGAATTATTCAGGAGGACTCGGTATTCTTTCTGGAGATCATTGCAAATCAGCATCTGATCTTGGTTTAAATTTCAAAGCCGTCGGTCTGCTTTATCGTGATGGTTATTTCAAACAACAAATTAATAAAGAGGGATGGCAAGAAGCGGTACAACTGAATCAAATCGTCAATCACCTTCCTCTGCGCGAAGTGAAGATAGAAGAAAAACTACTTCGTGTTTCGATTGAGTTACCAGGACGTGTTGTCTTCGCGCGCGTTTGGGAGCTCGCTTTAGGACGTATCAAAATTTATTTACTCGATACGATGGTTCCTGAAAACAGCCCAGCAGATCAGCTTATTACGGCTTCTTTGTATGGCGGCAATCAAGAACTTCGGATGCAGCAAGAGATGGTCCTAGGAATTGGTGGGATGAGGGTTTTGAAAGCGATTGGTTTTTTGCCAAGCGTCTGCCATATGAATGAAGGGCATTCAGCTTTTCTTTCACTAGAACGTATTCGGGATTTAGTCCAAGGAGAAAAAGAAATGGACTTTGACACTGCGCTTCAAGTGGTGGCTGCATCCAATGTTTTTACAACACACACTCCTGTTCCTGCTGGAAATGAGGTGTTCAGTGAAGAACTCATGAAGGCCTATTTCTCAGCTTATCCTAATATAGTTGGTTTAACGTGGGAACAATTTATGAGGTTAGGGCAAACAAGTATTGATCCTAAGGCGCTTTTTAGCATGACGATCTTAGCGTTAAGAACTAGTCGTTTTGCCAATGCCGTGAGTCAACTTCATGGCGAAGTCAGTCGTAGCCTCTGGCAAGGCGTTTGGAAAGATGTGCCTATTGATGAAGTTCCTATTACAAGTATCACTAATGGTGTTCATGCCAAGACTTGGGCTGCAGGAGAATTTCATGAACTTTATGAAAAATATTTAGGACAAGATTGGGAAGATCGACAGAGCGAACCTGAGTTTTGGCGTGGAGTGATTGATATTCCTGATGAAGTGTTGTGGCAATTACATCAAACACTAAAACAACGAAGCATTGACTTTATGAGGGAAAGAATCCGCCGCCAGCGAGTTCGCAATGGAGAAACACCAGATGAAGTGAGGCATGTTAATCGTCTGCTTAATACCGATGTCTTGACTATTGGTTTTGCACGACGTTTTGCTACTTATAAACGAGGCGCTCTTCTTTTTTCTGATCCAGAGCGGTTGCGGCGGATTGTGACAAATCGAGAACATCCAGTGCAATTTATTTTTGCTGGCAAAGCTCATCCAGCAGATGAAGAAGGAAAGAAAATTATCCAAGAAGTTTACCGATATTCACGTGATCCACAATTTGAGGGACGGATTATTTTCGTTGAAGATTATGACATTAATATTGGGCGTCGCCTCTATCAGGGGTGCGATGTATGGCTAAATAATCCTTTAAGGCCTTACGAGGCGAGTGGTACCAGTGGCATGAAACTTCCGCTTAATGGTGGCATTAATCTGAGCGTGCTAGATGGCTGGTGGTTGGAGAGTTTTAATGGAAAAAATGGGTGGTCTATTGGTGCTGAAATCATGGGAGGGAGTAACAACTATCAAAATGAAGTTGATATCCAAAGTCTCTTTTTTGTGCTTGAAAACCAAATTGTGCCACTCTACTACGCCAAGCCTGATGGACGTTTGCCGTTAGCATGGATACAATCGATGCGTGAATCGATGAGGACTATTGTTCCGATGTTTAATACACATCGCATGGTTAAAGAATATAATCGCTTCCTTTATGAACCAGCAATAGTTGCTCATACGATCATGGCAAAAAATAATTTTCAAAATGCTCGCGAACTAAGTCAGTGGAAAAGAGAGATGTTTCTCCTCTGGCCTCAAGTAAAAATTCTCGAATATCAAATCCTAACACGAGAGCAACGCGACACTTTTTTAGTTGGAGAACAAGTCACTGTTAAAGCCATCGTTAAACTCGGCGCGATCAAGCCGGAATATGTTCGAGTGCAAGCCTACTTTGGTCCAATTGAAAAAAATATTATTACAAAACCACAAATTCTAGACATTAACGATAAGATACTTTTACTAGAAGCAGGAGAAGGCACTTACGAATATTTTGGAAAAATTCCAGCAGTAGAGAGTGGAAGTTATGGCCTCCAATTGCGTATCATTCCAATGCATCAGCATCTCTTGCAGGCTCATGAATTGAGACTGATTACATGGAACTAAATTTCGTTTTAGTAAACCTCCTGCTGTCCACTACAGCGTCGCTGTGGTGCATGAGCATGGGGGGTAAATGCATCTCGATTTTTTCCTGTAATCTGTAACCTGCAACCTGGTAGTCTGCTCCAATGAAATCAAAAAAAATTCTCATGCCACTTTTGCAAGCGACGGTAACGTTGTTGCTGCTCTGGTGGATTTTTCATGATTCTGCGAAACGGCAACAGATGGTATTGGCTCTTCAAAATGCAAATCCATGGTGGCTCCTTCCAGGTTTTTTGGCTTTTGGATTGGTTTTGG
>CAYYAN010000218.1:0-3028 GCA_964469825.1 uncultured Chthoniobacter sp.
TTGCCCCAGCAGCCTTCGCGGCTTTCTCGGCATGAGAGTGATGAAATATCCGGGTTAATTCTCGATACGACAGGCGAACTCAACAGTTGGTATTCAATAGCGACGTTTGTCTTTGTCGGAAAAAGCCTCGGCGTGGGAGGTGCTCATGGTGGACACAATCCAGTAGAACCTTTAGTTTTGAAAAAGCCAGTTCTTGTTGGACCATCGATGGAAAATTTTGAGCCGCTGATTTCAGAGCTTCTTCAAGCACAAGGAGTCATCGAAGTTCATAATGAAAATGATATCATCCAATCGGCCAAGAACTTCTTGCTTCATCCAGAAGAAGCCATTGAAAGTGTTGAACGCGGTCTTCAAACCTTGAGCAAGCATCAAGGGTCGATTGAGAGAACCTGTGATTTATTATCCTTGATAATTTAAATGGCTATAAAACTTGGAAAGTTCATCTTCCAATAGTATTGCTACTGAATTTTTAGCTTAATTGGTTTTTTAAACAATACTTGAAGAAGAAACCAAGACCACAATCGAGCGAGCTTTAACATTATAGCTATCTGTTATAATGCTAGGAGCCTGATCCCACGGAAGAATATCATTCGGTGACTCAAGAGAAGTATCGATGGAGCGGTGCCATGGTTCATGATCATCATTGAACGTTGGAATTTGAAACGTTAAATCTTCCCAATAAGCATTAATCATAATGTGAAGCATCATTTGATCATCAAAGTGACGAATCGTCGCTGCAATGGTGTGAGAGTTTGCTTCTAAGTCTGGAGCTCCTAAGGTGACGCCATGCCATTCAATGCATCTTTCTTTAAGAAAATCTTGTAATGTTTCTTCGTAGTTTTCGCATAAAAATCTTTTATTAGCGCGAAGCTTGATGAGATGTTTTGCAAATCGATAAATGTCAGCATGTTTTTCTAAGAGCGACCAGTCAAACCACATCGATTCTCCAAGGTCACAATAGCCATTATTATTGCCGAGTTGAGTCCGTCGCACTTCATCTCCGGAGAGAATCATCGGAACACCCACGGAAAAAAAGAGGATGGTTAAGAAGTTTTTAATTTGCTGGTTCCTTAACTTTTCAATTTCAGGATCATCTGTTGGTCCCTCAACACCACAATTCCAACTAAAATTCTGATCATTTCCGTCACGATTATTTTCACCATTAGCCTCATTGTGCTTTTGATTATAAGAAACAACATCATTGAGGGTAAAACCGTCATGACAGGTAATAAAATTGATGGTTTGTTCAGGCTCTCTTTCCTCATGAAGATAAATATCAGGACTGCCAGTCATGCGATAAGCAAGACTTCGAACGCTATTTTCATTTCCTTTAACAAAAGCACGAACATCATCTCGGAACCGACCATTCCACTCATGCCAGGCATCGCCTGGAAAGTTTCCCACTTGATAAAGTCCACCAGCATCCCATGCTTCGGCAATGAGTTTAATGGTTGATAAAACAGGATCTGACTCAATATCCCATAAAATGGGTGGATTGGCCATAGGAGTTCCATCTTCATCACGCGAGAGAATGGAGGCCAGATCAAAACGAAAACCGTCCACATGCATCTCTTCAACCCAATAAGAAAGCGCATCGAGAATAAGGCGTCGCACGATCGACTCATTAGCATTGAGGGTATTTCCACAACCAGTGAAATCATCGTAAGTTGCTTTATCTTTTCCTAAAATATAATAGGTTTCATTCGATAAGCCACGAAAGGAGATGGTGGGTCCATTCACGCCTCCTTCTGCAGTGTGATTAAAGACGACATCGAGAATGACTTCAATCCCAGCGCGATGAAGTGCCTTAACCATATCACGAAACTCATCAAGAGCGGCCAATGGTTCTTTCCGTGAAGAATATTGCGGATGAGGTGCAAAAAAAGCTAGGGGTTGATAGCCCCATCCATTTTTTAAACCAACAGGTGCATCTTCTGGATCAAACGCAAAAACCGGCAACAATTCGACTGCTGTAATTCCTAGATCTTTAAGATAAGGAATTTTTTCGATGACTCCCGCATAAGTGCCTCGTTTTTCTGGAGAGACTCCTGAATTAGGATGACGCGTAAACGCCCCAACATTCATTTCATAGATAACGGTCTTTGAAAAAGGATGTCGAGGTGGAGCATCATCTTCCCAATTATATGCTCCAGAGTTAGCAACAATATTTTTTAGAGCTTTTGCGGTATTATCGCCGATAGAAGCTGCAGAGATACGATCTCGATGGGGAGGGTAAGCAATGCATTTTCCATAGGGATCGAGTAAAACTTTTGTGTGATCATAGCGAAAACCACGACTCACATCAAAAGGACCATACATCCGCCATGCGTAAATTTGGCCAGCTTGAAGATCTGGAACAAAAACATGCCAATATCGATAAGATCTATTTTTACAAGGATCAAGCTTGATAATCCTTGATGGTTCGGAGTCAGTTATGTCATTAAACAAGAGCAACTCTGCATTCGTACTGTGTTTGGAGAAGATGCTAAAATTGACACCATCTGCATGTAACGTCGCTCCTAAAGGAAAATGGGCTGTTGATCCAAGGGGATAACTTTTTCCGGGTTTGAGTACAGAAGGAGGAAGGCTAGAGACAGGCATGAGAAGTGTAGGTTTTTAAAAAAGAATTTATGATAAAGAGCATAAATGTCTCTACATAGCAACAGAAAGAACATAAAGTAAATGCAATTCACTCGCTTCAGTATGGCTCACCCCTTCGAGGCTCTCTTTGGTAGCCCAATCTGGCGGCTGCCTGGCCTAATTAGCCTTCGCGGCTTTCTCGTCACGAGAATGATGAATATCTGGGCTATGTCCTAACAATAATATTTAGCGTTCTCCTTCTTCCATTAAGCTGAGAGGATCTTCTACCTGATCATTCAAGTTATCATTATCACTTTTTAAAGGAACCATTTCATATTCTTCTGCAGGAGGGGGTAATTTTCTATTCAAGAAAATATTTTTCCACGAAAGCCAGGTTGGAAAAAGAGGAGCATTTATTTTTTCAAGATCTTCGATCAAAGCACCGCAT
>CAYYAN010000219.1:0-3019 GCA_964469825.1 uncultured Chthoniobacter sp.
GCAAAATCGCATTGAGAAAGCTTTTTAATAAATTGGGGTGGTGCCCAAAAATCTTCTTAAAAGCAAAATCGTTTTTGGGATCAAGATAGCGTGGCATAAAGAAATAGGTTCATATCATTTATAACGCATTGTGTCAAACTTAACCCCAATGCCTGTAGAAAAACAATTATTAATAACTGATTCACAAACGCATGAATAACTTTTTCCCATTCATTCTATACCATTCGCCTGCGAGTTTGAGGTTTTTGTTTCTAGCAAGATCCGACAACGATGCTAGAAGCAAAAAGAGCAAGTAGCAAAACTTTAAAATCAAACACGAATGGTACATATCCACATAATCCTACTTTATTTCTACAATAGAATTACTTATTTCAAAATTATCTCTGACTTCCTTACACGCATCCGGGCTAGTCACTGTGGAGCTTGATGTTTGCTCTCGAATGAATTATGGACTTTCTTTTTGCTAAGAAACTTTTTAAAACCATGTTCGTGAAAGTGAAATAGCTTCTATGAGTAGTTTGATTTTACCGTTGGGATGAAATATCCGGGCTAGCAGTTTTTGTAGCATTCTTAAAATTGCTACTAAAATGACTCGCTTCTTCTAAGATAAACCTCTACACTCTACAAAAATCTTTAAACCATAACCAAACCTCTCCACCATGATCATCGGCGTTCCTAAAGAAATTAAAAATCACGAATATCGCGTTGGCCTCACTACTAGCTCTGTCCGAGAGCTTGTGTTTCATGGACATTCTGTCCTTGTTGAAAAAAATGCAGGATCAGGAGTAGGCATTCATGATGCTGATTACGTTAAGGCTGGAGCCCATATCGTCTCAACAGCAGAAGAGGTTTTTGCAAAAGCAGAAATGATTGTTAAAGTCAAAGAGCCCCAACCCAATGAATGCTTGATGTTGCGTCCAGGGCAGATTCTCTTTACCTATCTTCATCTCGCCCCTGACTTAGAGCAGACCAAAGCGCTCATGAATTCAGGCTGTATCGCCATTGCCTACGAAACGGTTACGGATCGTCGCGGCGGTCTTCCTTTGTTGGCTCCGATGAGCGAAGTAGCAGGACGCATGTCGATTCAAGCAGGTGCCCATTGTTTAGAAAAAGCTCAAGGTGGCAGTGGCGTTCTCTTGAGCGGTGTGCCAGGAGTTCCGACGGCACGTGTTGTCATTTTGGGAGGAGGCGTTGTAGGTACCAATGCTGCTCGCATGGCCATGGGCTTAGAAGCACAAGTCACTGTCATTGACAAATCGCTTGATCGCCTCAAAGAGTTAGATCTCCAATTCGGTCCTTCTCTTCACACCATCTATGCAACGATTGATGCAATTGAAGAACATATCATTAATGCAGATCTTGTTGTTGGTGCTGTCTTGATTCCTGGTGGAGCAGCTCCACGCCTTGTCACCCGCGAGATGATTTCAAAAATGAAAAAAGGTTCTGTCATTGTTGACGTCGCCATCGATCAAGGCGGATGTGTCGAAGGGGCAAAACCAACGACTCACGCCAACCCAACATTCACTATTGATGGCGTCATTATGTACTGCGTTGCTAATATGCCAGGAGCGGTTGCACGCACTTCAACTTTTGCGCTCAACAATGCAACACTTCCCTTCACATTAGCGCTCGCTAACAAGGGATGGAAGAAGGCTCTTTTAGACGATGAACATTTACGAAATGGTTTGAATGTTTGCGAAGGAAAAATTACCTATCAAGCAGTTGCCAATGCTCATAAGTTGCCTTATGCGCCCCCTTCGCTTCTTGCTTAAAAATTTTTTCTATTCCTTTTGCAGTTTCCTAGCCCGAGGAGTCTTCCAATTTTTTTGTCGTGTTCATGTTGTTTGTTTAGAACAACCGCCAAAAAAAGGAGCCATCATCGTTGCCTGCAATCATATCAGTCATTTTGATCCACCGCTATTGAGCGCTTTTTTTCCACGGCAACTTCATTGGGTGGCCATGGAAGAACTTTTTTCTCATCCGTTGGCAATTCGTTTTTTTTCATGGCTTAGCGTTATTCCCATTGATCGTTTTGGAAAAAAGACAGGAAGTAATCGCGAAGCCTTTAAAAAAATAAAAAGAAGATTTGCTACAGGAAATGCTATCGGTCTTTTTCCAGAGGGAGGTATCCGCTCTGGAACCTCTTCGATTCTAAAACAGGCACCTATGAAACCGGGATTAGCCAACTTAAGTTTTTCAAATCAACTACCCATCATTCCTTGCGTAATTCTTGGTTCTGATCGCCTTTATTGTAAGCGCGCTTGGTTTCAACGTGCTCCATTGTGGATCATTATTGGAAAAGCAATACACCCCCCCTCGCTCACCGAACCCCATCGCAAAAAAGCGCTTTATGCTTTTCAACAAAAGTTGAGCGCCACCTTCCCCGCCTTGCAGCAAGAGCTGTGCGAGCGATTTCAATTAAGTTATGATGATCTTCCAAAAACCGCAAAAGAAAGAGCATGATCCAAAAGTTAAAATATAACTCTATGGACGCTATCCTCTGCCTCATCATGAATGGGCTCCAGTGGAAATTGCGCCATCATGTTACCACTCGTGAGTTGATCGAAAAGTATCTCGATGAATCGAACAAACTTGATCGAGCACAATTTTTTGCAGCAGGCCCCATGGAAGAGATGTCGTTTTCTGATGATACGATCAAGTGGAAGAGCCCATCAGCTTCAAAGTATCCCGAGAATCATTATGCCCATGCCCTCTTTTTTCCTAGCACAAAGAAAGATCTTTCACCAAAAACATTGATCTTCCTCCACGCCTTGATGTCTTCAGGCGATCGAGGTTATCGCAAAATCGCAACACGTCTTAATGCCCAAGGCTGGAATGTTCTCTTCCCTCACCTTCCATTTCATTATTCAAGAACTCCTCACGGATCTCTTTCTGGATCACTAGCTGTCACAGCAGATCTCGTACGCAACGGAAAAACCATTCAACAATCAGTCAAAGAAGCACGGCAGTTAGTACAATGGGCACGAAAGAATGGCTCCGAAGAAGTTGCCATTCTCGG
>CAYYAN010000220.1:0-2075 GCA_964469825.1 uncultured Chthoniobacter sp.
TGTGGATTCAGAATCACAACTGAATGCAATTTTATTTCGATCATATTTGCCTCTCTAAGCTTTTTAAATAGGCGAGATAGTGTTGTACAAAGATGCTTATCCATAGATGTAATCATCCTCCATGTAAGATCAGGGTTTTCTTTCTGATGTTGTTTGAATTCTTCAATAGGATTAAAATAACTTCACTCTCCTCTACGGCTTGAGCATGAGCTGGATATCCTGTAGTAGACGAAGAATGGGGTCCACCTCTGAATAATCGAACTTGATTCTAAATAAAGTTAAAAAGTACCAATGAATAATCGTCGTTCCAAAATCGCTATTAACATTGCATTGATCCCATCGTATTCCATTTGTGAAATGGCTATTAATTTGAATAAAGAGATTTCTGAGACGAAAGCAGAAGATTATTTATTAAGTCGTGTTAACTGTATTCCTCATATCACGCTCCTCATGGGAGTGGTCAAACAAGGAAATTTAATCGATCTTCAAAACCAACTTCAAAAAATTGCTGAAGCGACCCATTCTTTGCAGCTTGAAATTCCAGGATATTACGTCGGAACTCTTGCTAATAAAAAATATGCTTCTTCCTTAGTCGTCAAAAAAACTCGAGCGCTTCAACAACTTCACGAAGAAATTTTAAAAGAAACTTCTTCTTTGCTTCACTATGATCATGTCCGCGCAAAAATGTTTTATCCCGATCCGCCAGTTAATAATTTTGCTCAAGTTTGGGTCAAAAATTTTCTGAAAAATAATGCCAAAGAAAATTATCAACCCCATATTACTTTAGGTATTGGCAAGGTGAGGGATGTTCCGCCGCTTCCTATCAACTTTAGAGCCTCACAACTTGCTTTGTGTCACCTTGGAAATTATTGCACCTGCCCAAAAATCCTTTGGGAAATGGAGCTCAGCGTAAGAAAAAGCTAATCACATTACAATGAACAAAGTCATTCTCTACATTGCAACTTCGCAAGATGGATTTATTGCTGATGAGCAAGGTGGCGTGGATTGGTTGCCAAGTGAACCTGATGTTGAAGATAGTGTAGGTTATCAAAAATTTCTCCATCGCATTTCAACGATTGTCATGGGAAGAAAAAGCTATGATCAAATTTTAACTTTTGGTTCATGGGCATGGAGCGATAAGCAGACATATGTTTTTACATCACGACCTTTTGCTATTGAACAACCATATATTCAGGCAGTCTCTGCTTCACCGAAAGTCTTTATTGAAGCTCAAAAAAAGAACTTTTCTAACAACGATATTTGGCTGTTGGGTGGAGCTTCCTTAGCAAGTTCGTTTGCTCAAGAAAAATTGATTGACGAAGTTATTATCACAATTGTTCCACAGATACTACAAAAGGGCATTCGCTTGAAATTGCCATGGGAAGATTTTTTTCTTGATGAGGAAAAAGAATGTGGTGAAGGGATGGTACAGAAAAAATATTTACTGAATCCGGTTTGTCAAAAAACTATCTTACCAGAATGATATGGGAACAAAACAATCAACAGCAGGTTTTATCTTAGATCAATTGCGATTATTAAAAAATGTCTCAGTTAAAAAAATGTTTGGAGAGTATGCCTTATATTGTGATGGCAAAGTTGTTGGATTAATTTGCGATGATCAACTTTATTTAAAAATTTCAGAACAAGGTAAAGCGATGGCTGGGGATCGCTATCGCGAAGGGATTCCTTATCCTGGAGCGAGGCCAGCTATGCTTATTGAAGAAATTGACAATGGACCATGGCTTACCCAACTCGTCAGGCTAACAGCAGCTCAACTGCCTCTACCTAACTTGAAAAAACCAATGAAAGGAAAAATAGAAAACCAAAAGATCAAAAAGAAAAATTAATTCAACACTTATGCCATACATTCAACTAAACAATATAAATTTTTATTATGAAGTGGAGGGAGAGGGATTTCCCTTAGTGCTGATTGCAGGTTTATCGCGTGATAACAGTAATTGGAATCTAGTGAGAGGAGATCTGGCAAAAAAATTTAAAATCATCATGCTAGATAATCGAAGTGTAGGAAGAAGTGAGGCGCCTGCTGCTTCTTATTCTATTGCTGAAATGGGGGA
>CAYYAN010000220.1:2085-3009 GCA_964469825.1 uncultured Chthoniobacter sp.
GTTAGATCATCTTCACATCTCTAAAGCCCATTTTCTTGGGCATTCAATGGGAGGAGCTGTCGCTCAAACAATCGCACATCAACATCCTAATTATGTTGAACAATTGATCATTAGCCATTCACTGATCAAAGCCACGTCGCGTACATTATTTTGGATGCATCACTGCGCTGCACTTTATGATGCCAATAAAAGTCCTGAAGAGACAATACCCGTTACCGCTCCTTGGATTTTTTCTAATCATTTTTTTAAAGATCCAAAAAACATAGAGCAATTAATTGCCATTAGGAAAAGTTATTCTTATCCACAAAGTGCTCGTGGTTATCGTCAGCAGATGGAGGCTATTGAAATCTTTGATTCAACATTATGGGTCGATCAGCTTTCTGTTCCAACCTGTATTATTGCAGGGAAGGAAGATATTCTCGCGCCAGCAGAACAATCTTATGAGATGCATCAACGAATAAAAAACTCTCGCTTCATTCTTCAAGAAGGAGCACATGCGCCCATGTTTGAGGCCCCATAAGCTTATACTGAGGATGTTCTAAAATTTTTGATGAGTTTCACATCATGAAATAAATCGATCTTGCTGAACTAACTCAAAAATATCTAAAAACGACGACGCATGAAGAACAAAGACTTATTTTCAAAGGAAAGGAGTCGGTTCTGGATATGGGATATGGGGCTTCGATTTTCTCATTTTGGGGTCAGTCATCAATTTTTTTACAAAATAAAATATCCTTTTTCAAACTCGTCTAATGTTAGAAAAACAATGAAGAGTAACTCTTCTCAGAGAAACTGATTTCTGGGTGATTGGTCATAACGCCATCATAAAGATGAAAAGAGTGATTCATTGTTATCAAAGAAATTGTTGCGAAGATAGTAAACATCAGCTTGCTGCGATGATGATAAAAGTAACGCTATGGCACC
>CAYYAN010000221.1:0-2971 GCA_964469825.1 uncultured Chthoniobacter sp.
CTTTGGCCTGGCTTTGGCGAAAACATGCGTGTCTTGCAATGGATTGCAGAACGTTGCCAAGGCCGTGCGAATGGCTTGGAAACAGCCATTGGATGGATGCCGCGTTACGAAGACATGAACATGAATGGCATTCCAGGAGGAATGACATCAGAACGTTTTGAGACTTTGCAAAACATTGATCCCGAAGAATGGAGACGAGAATTAATTTTGCAAGATGAACTCTTTATCAAGCTCTATCGTGATTTACCGAAAGAATTGATGTGTCAGCGAGAGCTTCTCATTTCCAGACTGTAAAAAAGAATGGATAAATTTATTAAGGAGCCGCATAAAGCAGCTCTTTATTATCGAGAAGAAAGTTTGCGAGCTATGGCTGCAGGACAACAAGCAGTAGCTTGCTCTTGGAGATTAGCAGCAGATGCAGCAAGACAAGTTGTTCGACAGAGTCATAAAAATAGCATTCTTGTTCCTATAGGAATGCCCTTTGTTGAGAATTTTGCTCAGTTTGCTTTGTCGCTACAAAAAGCTAATGATGGGCTAGATCATCTAAAAAAAAACTCACATCTTGATCGTCTCAAAAAAGAGCCTTCTCAAGAGGCTCTTTCTCGTTATCGGTATTGGATGTTTTTTTTGGTAGCTAGTTGTTCACATCATTTTGAACAAGAAATGATGCAGCTTCAAGATGCTGCTAAAAAATATCAAACGATTCTTCCTAACGTTCTTTATCATATAGAGCAAGCATTTCATTTTTTTAAAAAAGCGCAGCAATTTCAGAAAAAGAGGTTGCGATCTATTCAAAGAGAATTGATTGTCAGTTGCTGGGTCAGCGCTGCCTATGAGGCAGCTCATCTAGCTAACATTACTGTTCAACGCGCAGCTATTGCAGAGGAAAAAAACATTTCTTTTTTGGAACAGTGGGAAACAATGACACGTTATGTAGAGAAAGCTCTCTCTCTTAGAATCAAAGCAGCAGAGGCAAGTGAGCTGCAAGAGGAACAGCAAGTTCTTCAATACTCGCTTGCTGCGTTTGCTGCCAGTGAGGGATCTGAATATGTTGTTCAAATGATGAAAGAAATCATATCGAACAAGGATTTTTTTAAAAATGGTCTAGGAATTTCATGGCAAGAAGCAGTTGCTCTTTCAGGACAAGTTGCAGAACAGAGAGCTCTGTTAGCAACATCACAAACATCGCACTCAAGTACTGCTGTTAGTTGGCTGGAAGCAGCTTTAGAGGCCAATTTCAATCGAGTAAAGGCGATTATATCTGGATATTACCGTGTCGCTTTTTATTGGGAACAATCACAAAATTTTTCTCAGCGTCTTGCTGCTTGGATTTTGAGGCACAAAATGGAACATAACGTTGCTCGGTATTGGTATAAAATAGCTTTCTATCAACTTGAGAAAAAAGCTCAGAAAAAAATCCCAATCATGTTGATGGAGAAAGTTTTTTTTTGCATGACGGAAGATTGTTTTCCTACTCCTGCATGGAGGGAAAAATGGGAAAAAGGAAAATTTCTCAAATTTGCAGAACTGAATAAAAGTTTAACCGTGCATACATGGCTTTATCAAACGGGAACACTCTTACAGCAAGCAGGCGTGGAGTGTTATTTTTTTACAAAGATGCCTCATCTGCCTCACCGAGGTATTATTGTTACAATGAGTGGCTTGTTATATTGCTATCCAAAAGGATTGCGTTTTTCCTCTTCTCTTTTTGTTGCTGGTATCGTGGCAGATGCTGGGATTCCTCATCCAACAGCAATGCTTCACTTAATTCCTAATAAAATTACGACAAAGCATCTTCCTTTTACGGAATTTATTCCGCACTGGCCTCAACCTTTTCTCATTCCACGAGACGTAAGACGTGGTGAACGATTTGAAACGATTGCTTTTATGGGAGACCCACAGAATATAGCCCCAGAACTTTGTTCTAAGGAGTGGCATTTGCGACTAGAAAAAGAGCTGGGGCTTCGTTTTGTTTGTCGTGATTTTGATGACTGGCATAATTTTAGCGATGTTGATGCTATTGTTGCTATTCGCGATTTTTCAACTCGGCGTTTTTATTATAAGCCAGCACACAAGCTGCATAACGCGTGGTTAGCTGGTGTTCCTTTCATTGGGGGGAGGGAATCAGCTTTTATTGGCGATGGAAATCCTGGACATGATTTTCTCATTGCACACTCTGCTGAAGAAGTTTTTTCCTACTTGAAGCAACTCAAGGAAGATCCTGTTTTTCGTTCTAAGCTTGTAAAAAATGGAAATCAATCAGTGACTGCCTTTACAAGAGAAGCCGTGCTTCAATCTTGGAAAAGCTTGGTGCAAGAGACTCTCCCTGTACGTGCTTTAAAATGGGAACGATCATCAGCCATCAAGCGAACTTTTTTCATGATTTTTCAACGATGGAGTTGTGAGATTCAATCTTTCATTTATAAATATTATAAACCTAAAAACTACACATTCGTTGTCGGAAAAAAGCCAGATCTTTTCGCATGGGCGAGTCCTAACTCTGATGTTTTTTAATGTGTACGATTCTTGTGAGTTGCTCTAAGTTTGACACAATGCGTTATAAATGATATGAAGCATACTCCTTTATGCCGCGTTATCTTGATTCCAAAAATGATTTTATTTCTTAAGAAGATTTTTCGGAATTATCCTAATTTGCCCAAACAGCTGAGCGTTCTCAAAAGGAAGTAGAAAAATTTTTTGGTTATTAATGATACGAACCCAGAAATATTTCTGTTGCTGCTTGATTCTTGGAGCAGCGTCCCTTTTTTCAACTCCCTGGAAAACTGCAGAAAAACTTTCTCATGAGAAGCAGCAGCTCGAAACCAAAAGAGAACGAAGTGATGTTACAAGTTCGATAGGAGAACTAAATCCAGATGAGATTTCATCATCACTTCAAGCACGAGCTCTTAAACTTCCTGCTGAAGAAAAAACCGATGAAACATCGTGGCTAGAAGAAGAACATAAATTTTGG
>CAYYAN010000222.1:0-2952 GCA_964469825.1 uncultured Chthoniobacter sp.
ATGAATTATGGTACAGTTTCAGAAAATATTTAACACTTTTTAAGGCAATAAGTGTTAAAAAAAATTTATAAATAAATTCTTTTTTTGTGTTCTTTAAGTAATCTTTGTGTTCTTTGTCGTAAACTTCTTTCTTTTCTCATGAGTGAAAAAACAATCTTAGTCGGGCTCGAACGTCCTAGCATTGCGCGTTGGGAACTTATGGAATCACTCGAAGAATTAAGCCAACTTTCGCTCACAGCAGGAGCAGAAGTAGCTGCTACAGTCACTCAACGTTTAGAGCGTCCCACAGCTCCCTACTACATTGGGAAGGGAAAAGCAGAAGAACTTGCGATCCTTTGTGAAGAAAAAAAAGCAACTTCAATTATTTTTGATGATGAACTCACTCCTGCACAAGGACGGAATTTGGAATTACTCTGCAAACGCAAGGTCATCGATCGCACCCAACTGATCCTCGACATTTTTGCTGCTCGTGCTCGCACACGCGAAGGACGCTTACAGGTTGAATTGGCCCAGTTGCAATATCTTCTTCCACGACTGACGCGTATGTGGGGACATCTTTCTCGCCAAAGTGGTGGTATTGGAACACGCGGTCCTGGCGAAACTCAGCTTGAAGTCGATCGCCGCCGTGTTCAAGAACGGATTGCTCGTTTAAAAGAAGACCTTCAAAGTGTCCGAAGAATCCGTCAGACACAGCGCGAAGGACGTTCACGGCACCAATGGCCTCTCGTTTCTTTAGTCGGTTACACCAACGCCGGTAAATCATCTCTCCTCAACCTCCTGACAGGATCAAGCGTCTTTGAAGAAGATCTTCTTTTTGCCACGTTAGATCCTACAACACGTCAATTTGTTCTTCCTAATCATCAAAAAATTCTCCTCACCGACACGGTAGGTTTTATTCGCAAGCTTCCTCACACATTAGTAGAATCTTTTAAAGCGACGCTCGAAGAAGTAGAACTAGCTGATCTCTTGTTGCATGTTGTTGATTTGAGTCATCCTCATTACCTTGATCAAATTGAAGCGGTTCATACTATTTTAAAAGAACTTGATGCTGCTGAAAAAAAATGTCTCCTTGTTTTTAATAAGATTGATTGCATCCCCCATCTCGACCTCATTCAACGAGAACTAAAACGCTTTCCAAATAGCGTTGCTATTTCGGCTCGCTTTGGATTAGGAAAAGAAGCATTACTGACGCGACTCGAACAAGAACTTTCGTCTTTGCGTGTAGAAGGTTGCTACCATCTTCCTCCACAAGCTCATGCCTTACTTGCGGAGATCCACCGCATCGGACATGTTTCCTCCCTGCGTTATGAAGAGGACATAGCAGTGGTGACCGCTTCTGTTCCGACCATTCTAGCTCAGCGGCTTAGCTGCTATGCAGCTAAAAAATTAAAGAGTGAAGACTAAAAGTTTTATACCATCTCATTGCTCTCCAAAATAATTGTTTCATTTGAAATAAGAATAGTTTTTATTGATGCAAACAAATCAACAGCAGCTTTCTCGTCACGAGAGTGGTGAATATCCGGGGTTATATTTGATGGATTAAATTATTGTCTCAAAAAAATTCTTTCGCCTTCAGCTTTGAGCCTTTAGCCTTTTCTTATGCCTCAAAAATCTTCTCTCCGCTCTTACAAAAAAAAGACCTCTTCCCAACCATTAACCTCCGACACGAAAGGCCTCACTCTTTTAGGCGGAGGCTCGCTGCCTCAGGTAGAAACTCCTTCAACGGCACTCTTAGAGACCTTTATCAGTCCAGCTCCCAAACGACGTTATGAAATCTGTTTTTCTTCGAATGAATTCACCTCGATGTGCCCAATTACTGGGCAACCTGACTATGCAACGATTACAATCCGCTACACTCCTAAAAATCGTTGTATCGAAAGCAAAGCTTTGAAACTTTATCTCCGCTCATTTCGTAATCAGGGTGTCTTTGCAGAAAGTATTGTTAATCGTATGCTCGATGATCTTCTGGAAGTTTTATCACCACGAAGCTTGACAGTGATTGGGGATTTTACACCGCGTGGAGGTATTGGCCTTCGTGTTGAAGCAAATTATCCTGAAAAATCAAAATAACAATGAAGGTCATTGTTCTTCTAAGTGGAGGATTGGATTCTACAACGGCCCTCTATCACGCCAATCATGAGCATACAGTTATTGGCGCTTTAAGTTTTGATTATGGTTCTAAGCATAATCATTGCGAGCTTCCAATGGCTGCCTATCATGCAAAACAGTTAGACATCCCACACATTATTTTACCACTGACATTCATTAATGACTATTTTCAGTCAAACCTCCTCAAATCAGGAGCTGAGATTCCTGAAGGACATTATGCTGCTGAAAATATGAAACAGACAGTTGTTCCTTTTCGTAATGGAATTATGCTCGCTATTGCAGGAGGTTTTGCAGAATCTCGTGGAGCCAAAGGTGTGGTCATTGGGGCTCATTCAGGAGATCATTTTATTTATGCCGATTGTCGTGAAGCGTTTTTGGAGGCGATGAATACTTCCCTGTGTGAAGGAACTGATACAAAAGTTGAAATCCTCCGACCTTTTGTAGAAATGGATAAAAGTGAGATTGTACGACAAGGCATGAAACTTGATATTGACTACGCTAAAACATGGTCTTGTTACAAAGGAGAAAAACTTCACTGCGGTCTTTGTGGTACTTGTGTAGAACGTCGTGAGGCATTTGCATTAGCAGGTATTCCTGATCCAACGGAATATGATAGAAATCAGTAAAGTGTAAAGAGTAGCTGGTGCAAAAACTGAAAGCTCATTTTTCAAAAAAAATATTTCATTAAATTACAAATCCCAAAATATTCATTTTATTTTCAATTTTAAAATTTAACCTAAAAACGTGAATGAAAATGAGAAAGTTTGCGTAAGGAGTCTGATTTAAAACTGGTTGTTGTAAGGCCGTGGCTAACCTGCACGGTTAGTGAGGCATTAGAACGGC
>CAYYAN010000223.1:0-2943 GCA_964469825.1 uncultured Chthoniobacter sp.
TGCGGCAAGGGAATCGTACTAACAAGGAAAGATGTATATAGTCCCGATCCTAATAAGCTGCTTGTTGTATCTTTTGGGTCATACCCAAATGTTTGCATATTATACCAATAAATTTGTTCGGTATAAAGATTTTCATAAGTAGCAATAATATTGGTAGCAAGAGAAGTGCTTCCATATAAAGTTTGTAGTTCTGTTCCAAATCTAACACTAAATGTTACAGGATCTATCTGGTAAGAAGCTGCATAAGTACTAAAAAAAGTTGAAAACTGATAGGAATAAAATATCTGCGTTGAAAAATTCTCAACTACAAGGTCAAAAACTGTAGTCTGACTAGCTCCTTTAGTGCTTTGAAAGACCAGTACATTTGATCCTATTAAAGTGGATTTAAAATAAGTAGTAGGTCCATTATAGCTATAAGGAGCAAAAGGGTAGCTGAAAAAAGTATACGATTGATAGAGACTAGGATCATAACAAGAAAGATTACCTGAAATAGTAACGAGCGTCGTCCTGACTGGAATTCCTGTTGGTCCATTTGGCTCTAGAGGATTAGTCCCAATAAAATTTCCAGTATAATCTAAAGGATTAAAATAAAGTGGCTCCATACGGCTTAATGCTTATCTTAAAACAATTATAATTAGAACAAGTTGAGTTTATAAATCTACAAATTTGAAAGAATACTACCTCCTTCGCTGTGCTCCATAACTATAACCCTTTGAAGTTCGTACTCCTCTCATATTGCGCAACATTTTTGCTGCTTTTTCCTCTTCGAAAAGCATTGTAAAAAGATAAGGAAATCCTTCTAGCTTCAATCGTGGCACTTTACTATTGATAAACAGCTCGATAGTTTGTACATGAGGCAGTTCTTCAGCTGTCATCAATGTAAAGGCATCCCCTATTGACTGAGCCCGTCCAGTACGTCCAATACGATGCACATAATCTTCCGGATGTTGAGGAACATCATAATTAATGACATGACTCACTCCAGCAATATCAATCCCTCGTGCAGCAATATCTGTTGCAACCATAACCTCATAACGTCCATTTTTAAAACCATCTAATGCCTCAATTCTCTCTTGCTGGCTTCGATTAGAATGGAGAACAGCCACGGTATGCTGTTGTTGTAATAGTTGACGAGCGATACGGTCAGCTCCATCTTTAGTTCGGCAAAAAATGAGAACGCTATGAAAATCGGTTTTTTCTAAAAGAGCAATCAGCAGATCAAATTTTTGTGCTGCAGCAACAGGATAAAAAGCATGCGTTACCGATTCTGCAGGCGAACGTCTTTCTCCAATATCTATCTTTTCTGGATTGGAGAGGCACCATTGAGAAAGCCGTTCGATTTCTTGCGGAATTGTTGCTGAAAATAACAATGTTTGTCGCTTTGTCGGGCATGCTTGGATGATACGGCGCACATCAGGAAGAAATCCCATATCCAACATGCGGTCCACTTCATCCAAAACAAGAATGTTCACTCCTTTCAAGCTAATTTCGCCTTGTTGTAATAAATCCAGAAATCGTCCTGGTGTAGCTACAATAATATCAGCACCTTCTTGCAACACTTTCTTTTGAACTCCATAGCCGACTCCACCAAAGAGCACAGCAATACGTAAATCTGTAAAAGCTGCAAAGTCTTGAAAGGCCTGCTCGACTTGAATAGCTAATTCGCGCGTTGGTTCTAAAATAACGCAGCGAGTTACTCCGGTAGAAACTCCTAGCATACTCAAAATAGGCAAACCGAAAGCAGCAGTTTTTCCTGTTCCTGTCTGAGCTGAAGCAATCAGATCTTTTTGTTGAAGAATCCTGGGAATAGCTTGAAGCTGAATGGGAGAAGGCTCAATATACCCCATTCTTTGAGCACCATGAACGATTGCTTCGTTTAACTGAAAATCTTGAAAGGACATTGGCAGAGCTTGGAAGTCAGTTTAGATAAAAGATTTTTTTAGAAAATTAAATTTTTAGTCACAAGACTAAAGGCTACAGGCTGCAGGCTAGAGGTCAAGCAAGGCCTTTAGCAAAATCAGAAAAATTTTCTGCTAACCAACTGTTGCACTTCGAATGTGAATTCACCTATTGTTTTGGACAAGAGTGTCACTACATTTGTTTTTTTGAACGCATATCATACCAGTGAATAGCAGTTGGAATAAAGAGCGTCGCCATTGCTCCAAAAAAAAGTTCTGACTTTTCATAAAGACTCCAAGATTGAATCATCCAAGATTGTCTTTTGAAACCAATTGCATTTTCACATACCCCTACTGCTCCTTGTATCTCATCACCAGCAGCAGGTTTTGAAAAAATCTCAATAGATCTCACCCTGCTCGCCTCCATGGTAGCAAGATTATTTTTCATTCCAAAAGCTATCCCTCCGCCATTGGCCTTCAACGCAGCTTCTTTAGCGGTCCAAAGTTTAAAAAATGTTTGTTGATTCTGCTCTTGATCCTCTTCCTCTAAAAAAAGTAATTCTTCAGGAGAAAAAAAACGTTTAGCAATAGGAAGTACATTTAGTTTTCTTACTCTCTCTAAATCCACACCAACAGGCCCTTGACTGAGAGCAATCATGATTAGTTCTTTTGAATGAGTAATATTAAAATGAAACGCTGGAAACTCCGGTAAAAATGGTTTCCCTTGGTCTGTTTTTTCAATCTGTCCATCTGGACATTGCAAGTAAGCTCCTAATAAATATCGTAATAGTTTCCGTGTGCTTTCAAAACGTCGTGCGGCGAAAGGAAGTTTCATGGCACTCAATGTCATTTGTTCTGCAGCTGATAACGATAGCTCCGAAACATAGTCAACAGTAGCAAGCCAGATATGAACCTCTCCTGGAAGCAAAACAGAGGAAGCTCCAGCATGAGAATGAAAAATAATGTTTTTATTATTTTCAAAACAAATTGCATTTTTCATCGAGTCATTAAAATATACCTACTTATGAACTTTTCCAAATTAAAT
>CAYYAN010000224.1:0-2917 GCA_964469825.1 uncultured Chthoniobacter sp.
ACTTGATCGTCTAAAGTCTCTAGAATCCGATTTGAAACTTCGCAATTCTTATCTCAAAAAGATGGCGGGATGTGCTCCTGCTTGGTCTTCAGCTGTTCAGACTCGGTTAAACATCCATGGAGATATTAATATTCCTGGAGATCCAGGCTTAGCATGGGAATGGCGACAGTTAAATGATGAACTTGAACGGCGCGCGTCGGTGTCGCTTGAAGATTTGCAAGAACAAATCGAAAGTTTGAATACTCAGTTACTTGATGCAACTTCAAAGCTTGTTGAAAAGCAGACATGGCTTAAGCAACTCCAAACTGTTGAACCAAAAGAACGGCAAGCATTAAATGCTTATGCCACTTTGCAAGCCAAAAAAACAAAAGGAGGAAAAGGAAAAATGGACGAAACCATTAGAACTGCTGCCAGAAAAGAAATGGAAACAGCAAAGGGGGCAGTTCCAGTTTGGATCATGCCACTTAATGAAGTAGTAGAAAACTTTAATCCTACGAATACACGTTTTGATGTTGTAATTATTGATGAAGCAAGTCAGTCCGATCCTTTGGCTATGTTCGCATTATATTTAGGAAACCAAGCAGTTGTGGTTGGTGACGACGAACAAGTAACTCCAACAGCATCGGGATTAGAATCTGATGAGATAATGAAGCTAATCCGAACCTACCTAACTGATATTCCTCATAGGGAGTTTTATGATGGTCAAACATCTATCTATGCTTTTGCTCAAACAGTTTTTGGAAATGTAATTCGTCTTGTGGAACATTTCCGTTGTGCCCCGGACATTATTGCTTTTAGTAATGCACTCTCTTACAGTGGCGAAATAAAACCTTTGCGTGAAGAAACGTCAATTTCTCTCCATCCAAACGTGATATCTCATCGTGTAGAGGGTGTAATCACTGATGAAAAAACAAACAAGACAGAAGTAGAAGCCATAGCAGGCCTTATTTGTAGTGCTATTGAGCAACCGGAATATAAAAAGAAAACATTTGGCGTCATAACACTTCGTGGAGACCGTCAGGCGGAAGAAGTTGAAAAAATGCTTCGAACAAAGATCTCATCCGAAATATATCAACAACGAGAAATCCTTTGTGGTAGTCCTGCGCACTTTCAAGGAGACCAGAGAGATGTCATGTTCCTATCTATGGTGGATTCTCCGACAGGTGGTCCTTTAAATCTTCAAGATGGTGATGCGAATAGAAAGCTCTTTAAGAAGAGGTATAACGTTGCTGCCAGCCGAGCAAAGGACCAGATGTGGCTTGTTCACAGCTTGAATCATGAGACTGATTTAAAGCCTGGAGATATACGTAAGCGTCTTATCACTCACATGCATGACCCTAAGGCATGGCAAAGAGAGCGTGATGAACTGGTTTCAAAAACAGAGTCTCCATTTGAAGAAAGGGTGATGTCTACTTTGCTAGAAAAAGGTTTTAAAGTACAACCTCAATATCAAGTAGGCGCATACAGGATCGACATGGTTGTATCTGGAGGTGGCAAAAGAGTGGGCATCGAGTGTGACGGAGAACAATGGCATGGTCCAGACAAATTGCAGGAAGATATGCAGCGTCAGGCCATTCTTGAGAGGCTTGGATGGAAATTTATCCGCATTCGTGGAAGTGTATTTTTTCGTGATGCAGACCGAGCCATGACAATAGTGTTTAATCATCTTAGTGAGTTAGGTATTTTACCTGAAAGAGAAACATCGGTGGTTGTAGACACTGAAAGTTCAGAACTTATTGATCGAGTTCGTTGCCGTGCTCAAGAACTACAAACAGAATGGAAAAATCAACTAGAAACTATATAAAACTATGAACGAGATCATTTGCCCACATTGTAAAAAAGCCTTCAAAGTCGACGAGACTGGATTTGCAGAAATTCTAAAGCAGGTCCGTAATGATGAGTTTGATAAAGAAGTTCATGAGCGTTTGGAAATGCTCGAGAAAGATAAGGAGAGTGCTGTTAAGCTAGCCGAAGCGAATATTAAAAATGCATTGCACTCAGATCTTGCTAAAAAGGATGCCGAGCTTCTTCAGTTGAAAGCGAATAAGGACCGCGAACTTGCCGAATTAGGAGCAAGAAAAGAATCAGAACTGGCTGAGATGAAATCAAAGATAAGCAGCGCTGATCTTGAAAAGAAACTTGCCGTATCTGAAGCGGTAAATAAAATTGAAAAAGAACGTGATGAACTCGCAGGAGAATTAAAAAATAAAGATACTGAAAAACAGCTTCTTGAGACATCTCTAAAAGAGAGATACTCAACTGAACTTAAGACCAAGGACGATATAATAAAGATGAAGGATGAGGAAATTGCACTTCGTAAAGATATGAAGGTTAAACTTTCTACTAAAATGGTTGGCGAAACACTCGAACAGCATTGCGAGACTGAGTTCAATAAACTTCGCGCCACTGGTTTTCAAAAAGCACACTTTGAGAAAGATAACGATTCAACGAGTGGTAGTAAAGGTGACTATATGTACCGCGAAACTGACGATGCGGGAAATGAGATTATTTCAATTATGTTTGAAATGAAAAATGAAGGTGATGAAACCGCCACTAAGAAAAAGAATGAAGACTTTTTGCGTGAGTTAGATAAGGATCGTACTGAAAAGAAATGTGAGTATGCTGTCCTTGTATCTCTTTTGGAATCAGAAAGTGAGCTATACAACTGTGGTATTGTCGATATGTCTCATAAATATCCAAAGACATATGTGATTCGTCCACAGTTTTTCATCCCTATCATAACCTTACTGCGTAATGCAGCAATGAACTCTCTTAAATATAAGGCTGAACTTGCTTTGGTAAGAAATCAGAATATTGATATTACTAATTTTGAAGAGAATATAAATTCATTCAAAGAAGGATTTGCAAAGAATTATGAACTTGCAAGTCGTAAATTTAAGACCGCAATTGAAGAAAT
>CAYYAN010000225.1:0-1833 GCA_964469825.1 uncultured Chthoniobacter sp.
TTTCTGAGTAGTGTGGGATGAAATATTCGGGATAGAAAGATAACTGCTGTAAATCTAGTAAAAATCACACTCTAAAGCCAATTGAAAAATAAATGCCATCGCACTAAAATACGGAACTTTGACTACGGAACCGACCCCTTTGTGCCCCCTTTGTTGAAGATGTTTTTTTCTTGGAAAGTAAATTAACTCGATTAACTCGAATTTTACGGCAATTCATTACGAAACATAGGCACTGGCAAAGATTTCATTGGCTTCCCATCAAGCTTCGCAACTGGCATAACTCCAAGACGCGAATTTGTAATGGCCATCGAAACAATTTTTTTTAAATCATCACGTCTCACATCTGCTTCGATCAAGTTTGGAAGACTTTGTCGCATTTGGTCCAAAATCACTCCATCACGTGCCCCACGCGCGCAAGGCGGCGTCACAATTTTTCGATCTTCCATCCAAAGAATGACATTGGCCATCGTTGCAGAAATTAAAAAACCTTCTGCATCAAAAACGAGTCCCTCCTCTGCACCAGAGTGTCGAGCCGCTTCCAGGGCCGTGAGATGCTCCCAATAATTTCCTGTTTTCTCGCCCCAAAAAATTGTTCCGACCGAATGATCCAAGGAAACAATTTTTATTCCCTCTTGTAATTTTTTCTCCGAAGGAAAATCTGCTTCTTCCCAAAATAAAAATAAATTTGGAGCAATAATCGGAGAGCAAGCGCTTCCATCTCCCGCTGTCAGAAAAATTCTGAGCAAACCATCTTGCCATGATTCTTTTTTTAGAAAATCACTGACACTTTGATGCCATAGATTATTAATTGGAAAATGACGCCTCAGCGCTGCTGCCACTAGTCTTTTCCAATGCTCTTCAAAAAAAAGAACTTTTCCATTTCGTGTCGCTATCGTTTCAAAAAGATGTTGTCCATAGCGAAAACCACGATCGTTAAGGGAAATGCCATCAGAACAAAATGCTATCTTGTTTTGTTGCCAGGACCAAGAGTCAGAAAACGAGAGGTGGGAGATGGAAGAGGGAAGTTTTGATCTGCCATGACCTGAATATAAAGAAAGACCATTCTGCTGCTGAACTTTGTTTTGATGAAGAGACTGCATCTTGACTCCTTACTTCTATACCATTTGCGTGCGAGTTTGAGGTTTTTTATATCGAAATTTTTGTTTCTAACAAAGGAGAGAATTGCAACGCTATGCAACCATAAGTCTTGGACAGTAATGATCTTCCCTCTTCTAACCAATTCCTCCAAATCTGCGCTCCCGTTTTTTAAATGCTTCAATCGCTGCTAAAAGATCTGCTTTTTTAAAATCAGGCCAAAGCTTTGGCGTGACATAAAGTTCGGCGTAGCTCAACTGCCAGAGCAAAAAATTCGAGATTCGATATTCCCCTGAAGTTCTAATAAACAAGTCAGGATCAGGCATTCCACCCGTATAGAGATTTTCGGAGATTGTTTCCTCTGTGATTTCTTCAAGTACCATGATGCCTTGTTGTACTTTTTTTACGATCGCTTTCGTTGCATCAAGGATCTCTGCACGAGCTCCATAATTCAATGCCAATGTCAGCGTTAATTTGTTATTGTGAGCCGTTGCCTCCATGGCTTTTTGTAAACGCTTTTGAATCGTAGGAGATAATTCATTCAAACGACCAATGGCATTAAAACGAATATTATTTTTATTCATCTCTTCAATTTTATTTCCCAAATAATGCTCGAGCAGCGTCATTAAACCTTGGACTTCAAGTTTTGGGCGCTTCCAGTTTTCGGAAGAAAAAGCATAGAGTGTTAGATATTCTACTCCTGCTTCTAAGCAGCCATCCAGTCCCTCTTGCACGGAT
>CAYYAN010000225.1:1843-2914 GCA_964469825.1 uncultured Chthoniobacter sp.
CATGGCCTTTGATCCTTATCCAGCCTCGTTCTTTAGCCCATCGTCCATTTCCATCCATAATAATGGCAATGTGGCGAGGAGGTAAAGAAGTCTGCTTCATAAAGAAAGGTTACAGATTACAGGCTGCAGGCTACAGGAAAAAAACCATTTCATGAAAAATAGACTTTCAATGTCTACTTTTCATGAATTTTCTCCAACCACAATGCCCCCCATTTGCCTTGAACAATCGTCTTCTTCTTTTGAAGACCAAGATTAGTAAAGCATTTTTCAATTTGAGGAATCTCTTGAACAAAAATTCCCGAGAGAATGAGATGACCTTCTGACTTGAGTGCTTTTATGATTTTAGGAGCAGCAACCGTGAGCACTGAAGAATAAATATTGGCTGCTATAACATTCCATGTTCCAGGAATTTTCCATTTGAGCAGATCTGCTTGTTCCCATTTTGCCTTCAAAAGCTGATTGGCTTTAGCATTCGCTCGTGCAACTTTAATGCAACGATCATCAAAATCGATTCCCAATATTTTTTCTGCTCCAAATAATTCTGCAGCAAGCGCCAAAATTCCAGAACCGGTCCCCAAATCAAGGAAAGACCAATCTTGCGAAGGTAATTTTTTTCCGCACTCACTAAGAATCCGTAGGCAGCTCCGGGTCGTTGCATGTTCCCCTGTTCCAAAAGCCATCTCTGCTGGAATCAACAATGGACAACCTTTTTTCTTTTTTCGATCTTCTAAAAACAACTCTCGATCATTATGCAATCGCAATCCCCCTGCAATGCAGAGTGGCTTTCGACGCTTGATTTCAGGAGGCTTCCAAGTTGCCAAACGAAATGGGCGCACAGAACCACCAAAAAGTTTGACGAGTTTTTTAGAAGTTGATGCATCCGTATAAACCTGCAATCGCAACGTCCGTGAGGCAGGAAACGCCTTGATCACCAGATTTTCAGGACCAGCAAAACAAAGTCGCTCTACCCAGGCATCTTCATGCTTTTTGGAAGTGAGCCGCGTCCAGAGGTGCGTGATATTCATTTTTTTCAACTTCTCTAAATGGCCATTTGCCTACTGCGAACTGTCG
>CAYYAN010000226.1:0-2450 GCA_964469825.1 uncultured Chthoniobacter sp.
CGTGATGCCCCTTGGAGGATTGATTCAGCTTCGAGTTGGAGCATCATCCGTTTAATAAGGCCAAGAGTAGTTCGTGTAACTGTTGTTTCATTTGTTCCTGAAAACCAAACAAATTGTCCTTTTCTTGAAAAACCAAAACAGATTTCTCCCAATTCCCGCCAGACAAGAAGATCAGTATGCTGGTGAGGAAGTAAACGAGCCGATGCTTCAAATTGATCAGCTTCCTTAAGATAAGGAGCCGTTGGTGTGGAAGGGGAACTTGTTGGTGCTAGTACGACTACTAAAAGTCGGCTGTCCTGTGTTTCAAGAGGAATCGTTTTTAAACCTTCTGCCATGCCGCGACGTAGTAGGTGCTTGCTGCTGAGCTCCAATTCAATGAGTTCCTGAATATTTCCTTCTGTTGAAATCCAAAGAGGGATTACGACAAGATCACGTGTGGGAACTCCTGCTAAAAGGGCTCTCTTTTGCGAAAGAACCTGTGGTGAGGCATGATGATCTACTAAAAAAGGTGCTTCTTCTTTTTTATTCGGAAAATTCCAGAGCTCCCACTGGTTTTCATTTTCTCCAGGACGCAAGACCATTAAGTCGCGTTGAGGAGATGCTTTTTTTAGCAAAGAGAGTTCATATTCAAATTTGGAAAAGATCTTTTCAGTCTGTTGTTGCTTATCAGAAGAGAGAAAGTTTTTCCAACGATTGCCTAGTAAAGGTTCAAGTTGCAGCGATAATTTTTTTAATAACAAAAGCAGAGGAAAAGGGGCGCGTTGAGCTGAAGGATGTTGAGTGGGGATTGGTGGAGGCACTTCTATAGCTTGATGCAGAGGAAGTGGTGGAGGAAGTTCCTGATATTCCTGGAGAGCCATTCCTGAGGCCTCCAGAGGAGGAGAAAGCTCCTCGTGAGATTTTTCTCTTTTATTTCGAAAGCGAAATTTTTTTAGTGAAGAAAAGAAAGTCATCAAATAGGGCGCAGGTTACAGGTCGCAGCAAACAGAGTGCAGATTGTTTAAGCTACAGTAGAATTTCAATTTTTCAAATGGCAAAACTATTTTTTCTTGTGATGTTGAAGATCTGTAGTCTTTCAAGTCAGATGGCTCAGTTATTTAATAGAAATGGTATATTACTCCTCCTGCCAACTCAATATAGTATTACTTCTCACATCACGCATAATAACAATAATATGATGAATTGTTCCGTTGCAATTTCCCATGCTATCAATGCGACGAACATGTCCATCAATGGTGAACCATCTATTGAGTTTGAGTTGTTGATCTGAATTGAGTCCCATGAGTTTTGCCGCTTCATCAAGCGAGGAAAATTGAAGGTCATCAGCTGTTCCAATAATCCCATCAGGGCCAGCAGAGAGTTTAACCCAAGCTTCAGCTTGTTCTGGAGTCATTCCTAGAACATCTTCAAGAATTTCAGGAGGAGCTGCTCGAAGGCTTATTTTTCCTGAGTTGTAAGTCGAAAAATATTTTTTCCAATTTGGTTTTGCCTTCATGACGGGAGCAAAACCGATGACCATGGCCATTTCTCGTGCATCAAGGAAGGGAGTATTAGGAGGATAACCATCCAATCCGATGGCCGCATATTCTCCTTGTTTAGCACCATGAGGAGAGGAAAGTGTTGTGGGACTTTGCCAATCATAAAGCCCATCAATGGCTTTTTCTTGATCTGCCTCTGCTACATTCCAAGCATTAAAGAGAGCTTGAAAAAAGAAGGTGTGTTCCGCTCCTTTTAAAAAAATATTAGGATTAATCAAGCCAGCATCATTCGTGATTTCGACTGTATAACTTTCCCCTTGATTGCTTTTAGGATCTCCTTTAGTCAGGATAGGATCATTGGGAGCAACATTTTGATTCATAGCAATAGCCAATCCACTAAGTGCTAACTGCCGAGCTCGAAATGTTTTTTCTGCAATAGAAGCCTCATCGATCCAGCGATTGACGGCTCCAAGTGCCATCATCACGAGTACGGTGAGGATGGCGATGGTCCATAACACAATGGGGAGGGCGAAACCATTGCGGCGCGACTGATGTAATGAGTTTTGAGGCAAGACGTGTGTTCTTGCCTTTTTTTTAAAAGATAAAGTCTGTTGCAGAGTAAGCTTCGAATTATTCATTAGTGTCCCAATTAAAAATAGTCATTACTCATTACTTTTGCTGAGGTGGTGTTTTCGGTGTGTTAGGAAGTTGTTGATTCGAATTATTGTTCTGCTCCTGTTGCTGCTGTAGCATTTTTAATTGGTTTAAGAGATCATCTAAAGAAGGAATAATGCCCATGCGACTGATAGGCGGAACATAAAAAGTCGCTACAATAGGATCGTGCAAAGCGGGAAGGGTCATTTCAAGGCGTACTAGTTGCGGACGTCCAGCTCCTTTAGGCCATTCGTCGAGCCACTCGCCATTACGGAAAAAGCTCCAGTGTGGTTTGGTCACTTTAGGCAAGAGACTTAT
>CAYYAN010000226.1:2460-2894 GCA_964469825.1 uncultured Chthoniobacter sp.
GTACATTTTTAGGAAGCCTTAAAATTGAAAAGGTGCGCGTTCCATCTGGTTTTGTTCTAGCTGATAAAATAAGAATGCCTCCTCCGAGACTAGGAATACCAAAAAGACTGTTTGTATTCTCAAAAAAAAGATCTGGAATACCATTGCTATTAGAAGAATCAAGATAAACTGATCCATTGGAAGGAAGATTTAAGAAGGCATCACGGGTAATACGAAGGAAACCTTCTAATCGGCGAACTGTTAATTGTTCTTCTAAAGTTTCTTGAGTTGCCTGCATAGCTGCCATGGAGATGGCATAGATTGCGCCTGTAAGAAGCGCTAAAACGGCCATGGATAAGATGATTTCTAAGATGGTAAAGCCAGATTGCCTTGGAAATTCTACTGAGGCTGCGCATGGCTGCGTTGCTGTGGTGCTCGCCTCGTCACGTATTTTA
>CAYYAN010000227.1:0-2877 GCA_964469825.1 uncultured Chthoniobacter sp.
CCTATCTCCGCGCGGTAATAGCGGGAATGCGGGCTCAAAAAATAGAAAATGCAAAGCAGATCGCAGAGCTGCTTCAATCTGCAGGAACTAATGCTGATCAGTTATTAGTAGCGACTGCATCAACTCTAGAGACAAGCAGAGCTGCTTTTCTTGAGGCTATGAGAGAGGTGCTAGAAAGTTCTATTTTACAACCAATCCAGTCAATAGAAGGTCCGAATCCAGGGAGCGAAGGGAAGAAGAATTGATGAGCTTAGCCATGACTCCAGTATTTGCAATGGCCAAAGTTCCTTTTCCCAAAATCAACGGAGCAATATAAAATCGTACTTCATCGACGAGCCCTTCTTCAAAAGCCTTCCCCAGAGTGATTCCACCTCCTTCCATCAAAACTGAACTGATGCCTCGCGCAGCAAGATTTTGTAAGCCTTCACGAAGAGAGCAATTTTCTAAAAGTATCGTTTTATCGCGAAACTTATCTGTTAAAAGATGACATTCCTTTGGAATATTTTTCTTCGACCTCGTCCAAATAATTCGCCAAGGTTGCACGAAGGGGGCATCCCCGCTTTCAAGGGGAGAAGGTTCCATCGAGCTTGGAGTACTTCTGCGAAGTCCTCGTATTGTGAGGCGTGGATTGTCACAGCGAGCCGTATTGCCTCCAACAAGAATCGCATCAACACGTCGACGATAAAGCATCTCATGATGGCGGCTTGCTTCAGAAGTAATCCAACGGCGCTCGGGAGAGGCAATCCGTCCATCGAGCGACATACCGCATTTTGCAATGACCCATGGCATGCCCGTTTGCATTCGATGATTCCAAGTATGAGTGAGAGTTGTGCATTTTTCTGCAAGCACGCCAGTGGAAACGGAGATGCCTGCTGCTTCTAAAATTTTTTTAGCATTTCCTTGATGCTGAGGATTAGGGTCTGTTGCTCCATAAACAACTCGTGCAAAGCCTGCGTCAATGATTGCTTTAGTGCAAGGGGGAGTTCGGCCGTAACTGGAACAGGGTTCAAGGGTGACGTAGAGTGTCGCCTCTCGAGCTTGCTTTGGAGAAGAGAGATTGTTTAATGCTCTGATTTCCGCATGAGGCCCACCTGCTTTTTGATGATGGCCTCGTGCTAAAATTTTTCCATCAGCCACAATTGCGGCTCCTACCATGGGATTGGGTGATGTCCTTCCAAGGCCTCTCCAAGCCTCTCGAAGAGCCATTCTCATGAATTGCTCATCAGAAGTCATTTTATAAACCCACGTTTTTTCCATTCGTCGATATTTTCGCCAGCAGAACGTTGAATCAAGTCCATTGTGAATTTCAACAAACATGCCTCCCAGGCATCATCAACTCCTTCAATGAGAACATTCATTCCATTCCCGCTCTGTTGGATTTCTTCTTGAAGACGGGTGAGGACTTTTTCTTTTGGTTCTTTGAGATGATGTTTTGAAAAATCTTTCTTTTTTAAAACAAAGCCATAACGAAGAATTTTAAAATGTTCTGGATATTCTGAGAAAAGGTCAGCAAACTCACGCGCCTGTTCACCAAAGCCTTCTAAGAGAATTTTATTAATATAGTCGGGAGCCAAGATACGAGGGCGTTCGGCTTCGAGTTGTCCTGTTCGGATGCAGACGGTGCCAACTTCATCCATCGGCTCTGTGACAAGCTGAAAGTGAAAATTTGTTTGGCCAAATGTTTCAATGGCATGACGCGGTTCTACAAGCACCCGCGTGTTTTCAAGAGCATAAGTTAAATCTTCAGGGGACATGACTAAAAAGTTGAAAGGTTGAAAGGTCGCTTCGAGGAGGGAGGAGATTTTGATTGGTGATTAAAGTTTAAATCGTATATCTTCCACAGGCTATGCCAAATTTTTTCGATCGACCTTGGTTTCTTTTTTTTATTATTTTTGGATTTTTTATTTCAGGATGCAATTCTAACAAAAAAAATATTAGAATTGGCCTTAATACTGAGTTAACAGGAGAAGTTCCTTCCATCGGCAATTCTTGCTTGCATGCAGCGCAGCTTTTTGTTGAAGAAAAAAATCATACTGGTGGTGTTTCTATTGGAGGAGGAGTAAAAATGCCGATCTCGCTTGTTGTTGGGGACAATCAAGCAAAGCCTGATCAGGCTGCTATCACGGCTCAACGCCTTATTTCTCAAGATCAGGTGATTGCTATGATAGGTCCTAATATTAGCTCTTGTGCGATTCCTGCGGCTGAAATTGCAGAAAGTTTTGGGTGTCTTATGATGGCTCCTCTCTCCACAAATCAACGGACAACAAAAAATACTTCTACCGAAAAACCGAAGAAGCATGTCTTCCGTGCTGGATTTACTGATGTTTTTGAGCAACTAGCCTTGGCAAAATTTGCCATTGAACAATTGCATGCTAAAAAAGCCGCAGTGCTCTATGACATGTCAAGCGAGGCACCTAATAGCGAATCCAAACTTTTCAAAAAAGCATTCGTGGCTCAAGGTGGAACTGTTGTTGCGATGGAGACCTACAGTACGGGTGATCGTGATTTTCGTGCTCAGTTGACCAACATTAAAGCAGCAGCGCCTGATGTTATCTTTTTACCAACTTATTATAATGATGTTCCTCTCATCGCGGAGCAGGCACATCAACTCGGTATTAAGGCAATTTTTTTAGGAAACAGCGCTTGGAGTACACCAGAAATTCTTCAACTCGATGCGGGGCATCATTTGGAAGGGGCTTATTTTTCCAATCATTTTGCAATGGAGTCAAATGCTCTTGAGATTCAAAAATTCATCACGGCTTACAAAGCCAAATTTGGAGAGCTTCCTGATGAAGTTGCCGCGTTAACCTATGATAGTATGTCGCTCGTGACTCAAGCGATTGAAAAAGCAAATAGCCTTGATCGATTGGCTGTGAG
>CAYYAN010000228.1:0-2869 GCA_964469825.1 uncultured Chthoniobacter sp.
TATTATTAAAAGATACGCTAGCAACCTCGAGACTTTTAACAACGCATTTATTTTCTGGAAAGAAGGTGAAATCTACAGTTGTTGGGATATGATAATAGACAGTCTGATCTGTTGTACCAAATTTTACAGTGCCAACATTAATGAGATTGGCGTTGATAATATTACTTTCATTATTTTGAGCCACTGCTATTTGAGATAAGCAAAGACTACATATGAATATGGCACAGGTTATAAAAAGCAGATGAGCTACTGATAGTAATGATGGAGTATTGGATTTTTTCATAGAAATGAAATCCACTACTAGCAAAGAGCTGTTTCTTTTTCAAGAAAAAATCATTTTCATGGCGACTTGTTCTTATGGTTTTTCAAGTATAAGATCCACATCATGTTCTTTATCGAAAAATGGATGGTTTTTGCGATTACCGCAGCAATTCTTTGGGGAGCAAGCTATGCCGCTAGTGGGCCCTTGCTTCGTTCCTCGATGACGCCATTTCTATTTTACTTTTGTTTTTCTTGGGTAGGAGCTTTGACCGCAACGATTGTTTTTTTTCTACGTGGAGAAAGAAATAGCTTTCTCTTGCAGCTAAAAGCTCTTCCTACGTCCCATGCAGGATGGTTTTTATTTTCTCTCTTAACCGCTTCCATCGGAGCTTGGATGACCTATCAGGCTGTTGGCGCCAAGAATGCCTCACTCGCTTCGATGATTGAAATTTCTTACCCGCTTTTCGTTGTGGTTTTTACATGGCTTTTTTTTCAAGAATTTCAACTTAATGCCATGACGGCTCTCGGAGCATTTTTTGTAGCCTTTGGAGTGATGTTGATTTTAAAATATGCGCCATGAAAAGCGAAACGCCTCAATGCATCATCATTGCTGCAGGGCTTTCGCCGCTGTGTCCAGAAATGGCTCAGATTGCGGCTGGCCGTCTTTTTCTTAGTGAAGTAAAACGACTGGCTCAAGAAAAAGTTGATTTTGCTTTTGAGACGACTATGAGCGGAACCACCTATCTCCGGTTTTTAAAAAAATGGAAAGCAGAAGGATATTTCATAAAAATAATCTATTTACGGGTTAACTCTCCTGAGTTATCGTTAGAACGTATTGCAACTCGAGTTAGTCAAGGAGGACACAATGTTCCGAAAGAAGCTGTGTTGCGACGATTTGATCGAAGTTGGAATAATTTTGTAAATTTTTATCGTGAACTCGCTGATAAGTGGGATGTCTATGAAAATTCGTCAAACCTATTTCAACTCTTAGAAAACAATGAAACAAAGAGAGACTAAAAAGGCTCATCAAGATGAGTGGACTGCTGGTATCGAACGCGCCCTCAAACGTGCTGCGGAAGAGGCTCGCAGGGTGGCTCGTTTTTATGGGACGCCGATTTATATTCAGGAGAAAGGCGGTAAGGTTACTGCCTTGAAGCCCTAATCGCCACTTCGCCTAGTTTCCCACGTTCGAGGGAATGACAGAGTAGGTGTAGCGATTGTTTATTTTCTTTGCACCAATGCCAATGCTTCCTCTGGTGTAGAGATGAGATTTTCCAACTGAGCATCTTTGACACGTTGTAATATTTTTCCAAACTCTGGACCAGGCTTCATACCTAGCGCAATCAAATCTTTTCCTGTAAGGAGTGGTTCTGGAATGAGGGGAATCTGAGCAAATTCTTCTTTTTTTTGTTGGAGGAAAAAATAGTTGTCAAGCATGCCGTGGCTTGAGCCACAGTCAACACGATGAAGTTCTAGTTCATCTTCAAAAGTAGGGCGTGCCATCATGCGGCGCAAGGTAGAAAGTCTCATTTTTTGCGCATCTTTGAAGCTCATGTGAAGACGCACCGCAGGGAGTACAGCCTCTATGATTTCATTAGAAAACCGAAGGCGTTGCAAAATTTTTTCGGCCATCTTGGTGCCAACTTGATCATGTGCATAGAATCGCATTTTTCCATTTTCATCCACAGTACGTGTTGCTGGTTTGCCAATGTCATGAAAGAGAACGGAGAGCACTAAGGGTAACGATGCTTTTTCTGGAAGCATTTGTAACATGATTCTTGTGTGAACAAAGACATCTCCTTCCGGATGAAATTCAGCAGGCTGTTCGCACCCTTTGAGTTTTTCTATTTCGGGAAGAAGAACTTTGAGTAAACCGCTCTGATCAAGAAGGTCAAAGCCTCGCAGGCGATGAGGGCTTAGGAAAATTTTTTGTAGTTCGTCTCGAATTCGTTCAGCACTGACAACATGAATCTCTGGGGCTAGATCGCACAAAGCTTTCCAAGTCTCTGGTTCAATGTCAAAACCGAGTGTTGTTGCAAAACGAATCGCGCGGAGGAGGCGCAATTTATCTTCTGCAAAGCGTTCGCAGGGATTGCCGATAGCACAAATTCTTTTTTTAGCTAGATCTTCACGACCCTTAACATAATCAAAAACTTCTTTTTTGATGGGATCATAAAAAAGTCCATTGATTGTGAAATCACGTCGCTTCGCATCCTCTTCCGCATTCGTAAAGGTCACCTTTGTTGGATGACGGCCATCTTGATAAGTTCCATCATGACGAAAGGTAGCTACTTGAATTTCAGCGTCATGATCTAAAACAATAATCACACCAAATTGCGCTCCTACAGCAACAGTTCGTGGAAAAATTTTTTCAACTTCTTCTGGTAATGCATTTGTAGCAATATCGATGTCATGAGGCTCTGTGCCTAGCAACATATCACGGACGCACCCCCCTGCAAAATAGGCTGTGTGGCCAGCATCACGGAGTTTTTGAAGAATGAGTAAGGCTGAAGGAAAAGACATAAAAAGATAGAAGTACTATGAAATACGGACTAAACCTAAAAACGGGAATGAAAATAAAAAATTTTACGCAATAGTATCTGTTCTA
>CAYYAN010000229.1:0-2866 GCA_964469825.1 uncultured Chthoniobacter sp.
AGCAATCCTAGACTGACGCAGTATACACCTGGCTCTCGCAAGCCGCAGCAGAATTACCGTGAAATATCCGGGTTAATCTATCTGGAAAATTTAGAATGCCACTCCGAATTTTGCGATCCATAAAAATCAAAAAAGCCGCATCTTCCAATGCGGCTTCTTCTTAATGAAAAATCAGTTGTTGCTTAGCGATAATTACATTGCTCATCTTTTCTGTCATAGATGTAGCCATAGTCATAACCAGCATCTTTGCTTGTGCCATCGAGAGAAATGTAGAGCCCAAGAGTGAAAACAGTCTGAGGAATGTCTGAATGTTGCAAGTCAGCTCCAGCAAATGTTTTTTTATCAATCCAGACATAGTTTGCTTGAGCACGGACTCCTTGATTTGCTGTATCATAATATTCAGCATACAATGCATCAACAACTTCAGAAGAGAGATAATCATATTCTAAATTAATGAAAAGACTCTTACGTGTCGCTGTCACATTATTATAAACGGTATAAGAACTTCCTCCATTATTCGCAGCAATAGTGGAAACCGTATCATCTGACTTTTGCTGATCAAGACAGACAAGATAACCGAGCACTGTTTTTTCTTGCCCTTTAATCGGAGAATAATGATGGTGCAAAACCCCCTGAGCGTCTTGAGAAGGTTTATCTTGAATAGACAATTGGGCTTTAGGAGTGAAGAGTTGAAAATAATCTTCGCGCGATGCCAGCAGATTGAGGATGTTAGCTTCTAAAGCAGCGGTCACGGCAATGGCCGTCGTCCCATCAGTTGGCGCTTGGTCTTCCAATGCTAAAAGATTGCCAACAGAGGTTGCAAACGTTTGTTCTTTTTGTGCAAATTGCTCGTAAGCCGGATCAGACGATTGAGCGTCCCCACTCTGCGCTCTTAAAAAAGAGACACTGCAGAAAAAAAGAAATGTTGATGCTTTAAGCAATTTTATAGTTTTCATAATGCTACATTGGACGATTGATTGAAGATTTCGTTCAATATTTTTTATGTTTTTTCTCAACTTGTCTTTAACACCTGAATAAATGCCTCTTGCGGGATGTTCACCGTTCCAATCGATTTCATCCGCTTCTTTCCCTCTTTTTGCTTTTCAAGAAGTTTTCGTTTGCGCGTGATGTCGCCACCATAGCATTTTGCGGTCACATTTTTGCGCATGGCGCTCACACTTTCACGTGCAACAATCTTTCCACCGATAGTTGCCTGAATAGCCACTTGATAAAGTTGAACAGGAATAACTTCTTTGAGCTTAGTTGCAAGCGCTCGTCCGCGTGCTTCTGCTTTGTCGCGATGAACGATACTTGAAAAAGCATCTACAGGATCACCGTTAACTAACATTTCTAATTTCACCAATTTGTCAGCACGATAGCCAGCAGGTTCATAGTCCATCGATCCATAACCACGAGTAACTGATTTAATTTTGTCATGAAAGTCGACAAGAATTTCATTGAGTGGCAACGTCGCTGTAATCATGACGCGTCGTGTATCAACCGAATCGGTACTTTCGACTATCCCTCGTTTTTCCATCATGATTTGCATAATGTCTCCAATGTTTTCATTTGGAATCATCACGCGGCACTTAACAACAGGCTCTCGGATTTCATGAATCACACTCATGTCAGGAAGATTCGCTGGATTATCAACCAGCAAGAGCTCACCATTCGTCTTTTCAACTTCATAAACAACACTCGGATAAGTCGCAATGATGTCCATGTTATATTCACGTCGCAAACGCTCTTGAATAATTTCCATGTGAAGCAACCCAAGAAAACCACAGCGAAAACCAAAACCAAGCGCAACGGAGCTTTCTGACTGAAAGACAAAAGCAGAATCATTCAATTGCAATTTTTGCATTGCCATTTTGAGTGGTTCCAAATCAGCTGTGTTGATCGGATAGATTCCACTATAGACCATCGGTCGAACTTCTTGAAAACCAGAAAGTGGCTCTGCAGCTGGATGACGCGCATCTGTCAGCGTATCTCCAATTTTCATTTCAGCCGTAGTTTTAATGTTACCAATAAAATAACCAACATCTCCTGCCTGCATGGCTTGAGTCGTTGTCATTTTGGGCGTAAAAATACCAACCTCTTTTGTCTCATAGGATTGATTGGTCGACATGAGACGGACTTGCTGCCCTGGTTTGAGAGTGCCTGAAAAAATCCGGATGTATCCAACAACGCCACGGTAAATATCAAACAACGAATCAAAAACTAAGGCTCGCAAAATTCCATCACCCTCAGGAGGAGGTGGAATGCGCTTTACAACGGCTTCGAGAATTTCTTCAATCCCAATACCGGCTTTGGCACTAGCTGCAATCGCTTCCTCAGATGGAATAGCAAGAATTTCTTCCAACTGTTTCTTAACGTTATCAAGATCGGCGTTGGGCAAATCAATTTTATTAATGACTGGAATAATTGTGAGCCCTTGCTCTAAGGCCAAATGAATATTTGCTACTGTTTGCGCCTCGACTCCTTGAGCCGCATCAATGATCAGCAATGCCCCTTCACAAGCAGCCAGACTTCGTGATACTTCATAAGCAAAATCAACATGTCCCGGCGTATCCATAAGATTGAGTTGATACTTTTTCCCATCACGAGCTTTATACTCCATCGTAACCGGATGCGCTTTAATAGTAATGCCTCGTTCTCGCTCCAAATCCATAGAGTCAAGCAACTGATCTTGCTTTTCACGTTGAGCAATGGTTCCAGTAAATTCTAACAATCGATCAGAAAGCGTGGTCTTGCCATGATCGATATGGGCGATGATACAAAAATTTCGGGTATGGGAAACAGACATGGGAATAAGAAAATAGCGACAAAGAACATAAAGAACACAAAAAAAATGCCTCTACAAAAT
>CAYYAN010000230.1:0-1553 GCA_964469825.1 uncultured Chthoniobacter sp.
TTGATGAATATCTTTAGTACGTGTTTCTAAAGTTTGGAGTGATTGAGTAATAGCCGCTTCTTCAGCAAATGATTGCCATCCTCCACCCCTGTAGGCATACAGTTCACGTTGAGTACTTTCATCTTTATATTTATTCCAACTTCCAATGAGAATTGTTTTTACATCAAGCAAGAGAGTCATAGTGCTGTTCACCCTGGCTCGAGCTCTTGTGAGAGCATCAATAAGATAAGGTCTCAATGAAGATGTTTCCCAAAGTTTTCTTCCCTGATCAGCTTCATACAAACGCATAAGATGCAATCCTAACAGAGCATTCTTTTCTGCGATATGAAGCATTTCAAAAGATTGAACAAAATATTTTTCCACTTTCTCTGTGATGGGGGCCACTTTTTTTGAGAATTGATTTTCAATTCGTTCTCCTAGTTCACGACAGGCTATTTCTGCAGAAAGCTCTTTTTCAGCAGTTTTCTGCTGATCGTTTCCTTGATCAGAACTAGAACTACCAAACATTTTAAGTAGCGCATTTTTAGTTTTTTTTGGCTTTTCCGCACTGCCAGCTCGGCTGATCCCACTTGCTACCGAATGCCGATTATTACTCTCTCTCGTAAGATTAGATCGTTCATCGCCTTCAAAAATTCTTTTTGCAGCAACAAAATGTTGTTGAGCTATGTCGCCATAACTTTGAATTTCCTGTTGAATGCCAGAAATTTTACTTTTGATGGAGTTAACTCTTCCTAGAACCTGCATGGCATCAACAAAATCATCTTTTCTTTCAGCGAGACACCTCCAAAGAAGTTCTTTTTTACTCATTAATATTCTTAGTCCTTCCATCACCTCAGCATCGGCCTTGCAAAGCTCATGATATTGAGTCTGGATCTGCCCATTAGCAATCTCTTCTTCATTTGCATGGTTTGAGCCTCGCCCTTCTTTTTCTATGCATTGCAGTTTTGTCGTTAGAACATATTGAGTCACCTCAGGCAACATTTGAAATAAAGGGTATGAAGGTTCTTGTATTGGTACTGGAGATGATACTCCAGCGTATTGTACAGGAGGAGAAATATGGGCTGAATAGCAAAGTGGCTCTAATTTTGAAATATTTAAAATCTCTTTTGTTATTTCCTCCAATTTTCCTTGATCTTTTTTAAATTGAGCAAGGCGAACGACTCGAGTTTGATCTTCTTCTTGCTTTTTCTCTTGCTGAGTTTGTTCATGACCTCTGATCGTTGTTAAATGTCCTTCTACAATTTGATCATGTTCTGCAATCGTTGCTTTATGCCTTTCAATTTGTTTCTGCAAATATTCCGGGTTTCTTTTTTTAAAATCCTCTACGTCTTTGTAGGTGTAAAATCGTTGAGTCATCCACCAAATGATTTTTTGGCAACGACTGCGATCGTCTGGGCTTGTAAGGTCTTCATTTGGGATATAATCAATTTGATCTGCATCTTGAAAAATCGAATTACGATGGTTGTGACCTCTTAGCCAATCAGCCCATTTTTTAAACAGAGAGCGTTGATCTTGTGAAAAATTTTCTGTGTTGGTGAGCTCTCCAGTAATAA
>CAYYAN010000230.1:1563-2227 GCA_964469825.1 uncultured Chthoniobacter sp.
TTGTTCCGCTCTCACATCTTCTTCTTCTCGATCTCTAGTCGATTCTTCCAATTCTATAGCGCGTCGATTGGCTGCTGTAGTCTCATTTACTTTAGGCAAATGCTCTTCATTACCATTCGTACGATAACGATAATAAGCATATCCACCACCGCCTCCGATCAGAGCGAGCGCACCAATAACGCCGATTACTTCATCAAAGGCACTCCACTTTCCATCCCCTTCTCCAGAATTGGAAGTTTTAAGAAAACTAGCAGCATTAAAACAGTCTCCAACTTCAGCTTGAACAACATAAAACCCTAAATCACTCGCAGTCAAAGTCGGATCACACACCTTATTATCATTCTCTCCTTTTTTATTGTGATGAAAGAGTGGAACTCCATTATTAAGCCCAGCCGGACTCGCAGAGCTCCCCCAATAACTCAAGCTTGAATCTGCTAACAACGAAGTGGGAATGCTATCTTCTCTTGTCGGTAAAAAATAATGACTATTTTCATTTTTAAGAACACTTCCGCTCATCGCATCATTCAATGTGTAACTTCCAGTCTCTGTTATTTCTGGCGTCATCTCTTCACGAGCTGGTGAAGCATGTTCTTTCCAATTGCAGTAACGGGCAGCGTCTAGCCAAGTCACAAAAGTGATTGGTGAACTTTCTCTCTCTGAAACA
>CAYYAN010000230.1:2237-2855 GCA_964469825.1 uncultured Chthoniobacter sp.
TGATAATCTCCAGACTCACCAGTACGAATGATGTCACTCATCGTTTCATGATAAAGCTTATGTAGGTCAACTACTGCTGCTGCATTTAAAAAGTCACAGTATTCCCCAACGGTGACATAAGTTGTGAAACCTTCTCCCATCAGTAATGAACTGAAACTTAAAAACAAACTCACATAGAAAAAAAAACGCATCGTCTCTTTTCTCTTTTTTGCGCTCTTTGATAAAGGATTTTTTTATTTTTAATCATCAAAGATGGATTTTTTTCTGTAGCCTGTAACCTACAAGCTGTAACCTATAACCTGCTATTTATGAACCGACGCATTTCTCAACGCCATGCTCCTATCACCCCAGGCGGCCCAGAAGATGGACTGAGCGGACTAGTCGAACGAGTAACGTTTCATAACCCTGAAAATGGATTTTGTGTGTTAAAAGTTCAAGCTGACGGCCACCGTCAGCTTGTCTGTGTCGTAGGAACCCTTCCAGCAGTGACAGCAGGAGAATGGATTACAGCTCAAGGCACATGGCAACGCGATAAAGATCATGGGTTACAGATGAAGGCACGTACGCTCAAAACGCAGCCTCCCACATCACTCGAAGGAATTGAAAAATATTTAGGCA
>CAYYAN010000231.1:0-2809 GCA_964469825.1 uncultured Chthoniobacter sp.
TCTAAAATTTTTTTTGACACTAATATTCTCCTCTATGCTGGAGATTCTCAAAATCCGGGCAAGCAAGCGAAGGCACGCGAAATATTGACCTCTATTAACACAAAAAACAGTGGTGTTATTTCCACTCAAATCCTTCAAGAATATTACGTGATAGAAGTCAAAAAATTCAAACGCAACCCTCTTATTGTTAAACAAATTTTAAAAACTTGGGAGCAGTTTGAAGTCATTACGATTACTCCATCACTGATTGAAGAAGCCATCGACATCAGCCTCCTTAATAAATTTTCTTTTTGGGATTCACTCGTTATTGCTGCAGCTTGCTTTGCTAAATGCACACAACTGATCACAGAAGACCTTCAACACGGACAAACAATCCGAGGATTAAAAATTATCAACCCTTTTTCTCATGACCTCTGCTGAATTCTCTACAACTTATACCCCAACTGACGTTGAACCTCTCTGGTACCAACGCTGGTGCGACGCCGGTTGTTTTCATGCCAATAAAAAATCGACTGCACCTGCTTTCTCAATTGTCATCCCACCTCCCAATGTTACTGGCGTTTTGACCTTAGGCCATGTCCTGAACAACACACTCCAAGATATCCTTGCTCGACGCGCTCGTCAAACAGGTCACGAAGTTCTTTGGCTACCTGGCACTGATCATGCAGGAATTGCAACACAAACAGTTGTCGAACGCCAGTTGCGCAAGGAAGAAAAAAAGACGCGTCATGATTTAGGTCGCTCTTCTTTTCTAGAAAAAGTCTGGGAATGGAAAGAAAAACATGGCGGCATCATTCTTCAACAGCTCCAACGGCTTGGCTGCTCCTGTGATTGGAAGCGAGAACGCTTCACCATGGATGAAGCTTATTCGAAAAAAATTCAAGAGACTTTTATTGACCTCTACAATAAAGGCATGATCTACCGCGGCAAACGCATGGTCAACTGGTGCCCCGTCTCGCGTACGGCGCTAAGCGATGAAGAAGTCATTCCGAAAAAACAAAAAGGAACCCTTTATCATTACAAATTAGAAATCATCGAACAACCTGGCACATGGATTGAAATTTCTACGACGCGACCTGAAACCATCATGGCCGACGTGGCTCTAGCTGTAAATCCAAAAGACCCTCGTTATACCGCACTCATCGGCAAGCATGTTCGTCGTCCATTAGGACCGTTTGCAGAGCTTCCCATCATCAGCGATGATGCCGTCGAAACAACCTTTGGCACCGGAGTTCTTAAGGTAACTCCAGCACATGATAAAATTGATTACGAAATTGGATTGCGTCATCAACTTTCTATCATCGATGTCATGAATCCTGATGGAACACTCAACGCATTCGCAGGCGAAGATTTTGAGGGTCTCGATCGTTTCGAGGCTCGAAAAAAGGCGGGCGGGCGGCTTTCCGAACTCGGTTTACTTGTCAAAGAAGAACCTTACGAAAACAATGTCGGCTTTAGTGAACGTGCGGATGTTCCCATTGAACCACGACTGAGCGAACAATGGTTTTTGCGTTATCCCAAAACCGTTGAAGCTCGTACGGCTGTACAGAAGCACCTCATTAGATTTTTTCCAGAACGCTGGGAAAAAGTTTATGATCATTGGTTGGAAAATATTCAAGATTGGTGTATCAGTCGCCAACTTTGGTGGGGACATCAGATTCCCGCTTGGCACTCAGTTGATGGCTCTCAAATCCAAGTTCAACTTGAATCCCCCGGTGAAGGCTGGATTCAAGATCCTGATGTCCTCGACACATGGTTCTCCTCATGGCTCTGGGCGCATGAGACCATGGATGAAGAAACGCGGAAAAAATTTTATCCAACATCAGTTCTTATCACAGGCCCTGATATTATTTTCTTTTGGGTTGCTCGCATGATCATGGCGGGCCTTGAATATACTGGCCAACTTCCTTTCCGCGACGTCTATTTCACTGGCATTATTCGCGATAAACAAGGCCGCAAGATGTCTAAAAGCCTTGGCAATTCGCCTAATCCCCTGGATCTCATTGCAACTTATGGCGCCGACGGCCTGCGCTTCGGCATGATGCGCATTGCTCCAAACGGTCAAGACATTCGTTTTGACGAACAACAAATTGTTGAGGGTCGTAATTTTGCCAATAAACTTTGGAATGCCGCTCGCTTTCGCGAAATGCAGGAACCTTGCGATTCTCATCCTGACTTAACAAAACATGAGCTGCCTGATATTGCCCTTACGCTCATTTCACAATTTGACAAGATGCATACTGAGGTGCGCGAAGCCTACGCAGCATATCGTTTTCAAGCTATCGCAGGAGCGCTTTACGATTTTTTCTGGGGCGATTATTGCGATTGGTTTATTGAAGCAGCTAAATCAACTCTTCAAGGATCTGATGAAAAAAAGAAAACCGCCCTTCTTGCAACGATGGATGTTGTGCTTGCAGGAATGTTGCATTTACTGCATCCGCTGATGCCTCACATTACGGAGGAACTTTGGGAACGTCTGAAGTTCAAGAAGACATCAGGATGTAAAAGCCGTTCTGATTTTTTACTCTACGCTCAACCGCCACAAGAAAATCACCTCAGCCATCTCTCTCCAGAAAAAATAGAGTTGGCAAAAAACAAAACCCTCTCACTTTATCAGAGTGTTCATGCAGCTCGGAACTTGCGCAGTGAATGCAAAATCAATGCGAAGCAAGCCATTGATTTTTTAATCACACCTAAAAACGAAACCACGTCTTGGACCCCGGAAGAGCTTCAGATTTTTGCAACGTTGGCACGTGGAAAAAATGTTTCGCTTACGCACGACGCTCCTCCCAAAGAAAGCGCCTCTGTC
>CAYYAN010000232.1:0-2781 GCA_964469825.1 uncultured Chthoniobacter sp.
ACAAAAGAACTAGTCGTACTCGACTTTGATTATAACGCCTGGGGAGAAAAATATCGCCCTTTTGATCTTGATAACAAAGTTCCTTCTCGCATTGCTGACTTTCTTCATCTACAACGCATAGAGCCTGGAATCGTCTTGGAAGGAGGCTCCATTGATGTTAATGGCGCTGGTACTTTGCTCACCACAGAATCATGCCTACTCAATCCCAACCGGAATCCAAATTTTTCTCGTACTGATTTAGAAAAAATTCTTAAAAAATTTCTGGGCGTTTCTCAAATTCTCTGGCTTGGAGAAGGTATCGAAGGGGATGACACTGATGGTCACATTGATGATATCACGCGCTTTGTCAGTCAAGATACCGTTCTTACTGTTGTTGAAAAAAACTCCACAGATCCTAACTACGCACTCTTAGAAGAAAATTTGAAACGCTTGAGAGCGATGAAACTCATTGATGGTCGTACTCTCAATATTATCGAACTTCCCATGCCACCACGCATGGAACGAGAAGGACAACGCCTACCAGCAAGCCATGCAAATTTTTATATCACCAATCATTCTGTACTCTTACCTGCCTTTGGAGGACCTTCAGATCAAGCTGCTAAGAGCATTCTAGCCGAGCTTTTCCCTACCCGCATGATAGTACCAATTGACTGTCGTGAACTCATTTGGGGATTAGGCGCTTTTCATTGTTTAACGCAACAAGTGCCAGCCTTATGAAAAATCATTCTCCTGGATTTTTAAAATTAGTTCATGAAGCAAAGCAAAAGATTCATGAGATTACCCCGACTCAACTAAAAGAAAAATTAGAACGTCATGAGCAACTCCAACTCATCGATGTTCGAGAGGAAAGCGAATGGATTTCAGGACACATTCCAACAGCGATACACCTAAGCAAAGGAATTATCGAACGCGATGTTGAGAAAAAATTTCCAGATCTCAACACTCCACTTCTTGTCTATTGCAGCGGTGGATTTCGCTGTGCCCTCGTTGCTGAGAGCCTCCAAAAAATGGGCTATACTAATGTCTCATCGCTAGAATCAGGTTCTCAGGGTTGGATCAATGCGGGATATGCTATGGTTCCAAGCGAATCGACTTGATCACAATTTTTTCCATCGGAAAATTATTGCTGTTCGCAGGCACCGCACTCACGGCATCGAGCACTTCGAGGCCTTCAGTTACCTGACCAAAAACGGTATATTCAGCATCAAGCTGCGGCATTCGTTCTAAACAGACATAGAATTGACTTCCATTCGAAGCACACAAGGGATTGATATTGTCAGGAAGTCGTGACATGGCAACGGCCCCTCGCTCATGTTTAAGATGAATCTCTGCTGGAATCGTATATCCAGGACCTCCTGTTCCAGAGTAATTTGTCTCTCCATGCCGGCTTTTCGGATCTCCTGTTTGAACGAGGCTGTGAGCAAAGATACGATGAAACCGCATGCCATCATAATAATGTCGCTCAATTAAAGTTTTAAAATTACTGACTGTTTGTGGAGCTGCTTCTTCACGCAAGGCTATAACGACGCGTTGTGTCTCTTTTTGTTTTGGAAATTTAACTTCCATCACCGCTACCTGTGGACCCCTAGCAGGTGGAGGTGTTGTTACACAACCCACAGAAAAAAGGGAAAAAAGAAAAATTAAGATGATGCTACTTTTTTTCATGAATGAATTTTAAACCTAAAAGCGGGAATGAAAATGAGAAAGTTTGCGTAAGGAGTCTGATTTAAAACTGATTGTTGTAAGACCGCGGCTAACCTGCACGGTTAGTAAGGTATTAGAACGTAGAGCCTGAAGAAAATCTTACAAAAGTTAAATTAAATACTTTTATTCTCTTATGATAACGTTACAAATCTTATTTGTAGCTTCATCAATAGCAAAAAATTGATTCTTACATACGGCGTAATCACGCATAACATAACCAAGCGCAATAAATTTTTGAGAGTCACTTTGTTGAACAACACTCGTAATGAAGCCAATCATTTTTTTGGGGTCTTCATGCAATGCTAATTTCATACCAACAATTAACTCTTCCCCTTTATTAACACTGACTAAGGAAACCAAGATTCGATTAACATGTCCGAGACTTCGCAACCTCGAAATCACCTCTTGTCCTACATAACACCCCTTATTGTAATCGATCGCCTGGCGCTCTAAATGGGCCTCTGGAGGAAGTCGATCCGGTGTTAGTTCATTTCCCCATTGAGGAATACCTTGTTCTATCCGTAAGATTTCAACTTGATGTTCCGTTAAAGCTTGATGTTGTTTTAAAAAATCAGCTGGTAATGCTGAGATCTTAATATCTTTTCCAGAGAGGTTAAGTCGTGAAATAAAAATCCCAGGAACTTTTTCAAAAAAAGATTCCTTCATCAATGCTCCAAAAATATGGATTGTAGGTTCTGATGAAACAATTTCTAACATGACATCATCAGCAACCAAATAACGTTCCAAGCGTGCTAGTAATTCTTCTGATAATTCAAGAGGCGCTTCTAATAAGATGCTCTCTTGTTCAAGCGTAACCCAAAGAACTGCTGAAAGTTTTCCTTTTGGTGTGAGCAAGCATGCCTGCATCGCTTCTCCCAGAACGAGACGCTTCAAATCATTCGTCAATTGACCATTTAAATAGCGCAGTCGATCGTTACCTGTAACGCGAATCAACAATCGCTCTGGAAGCACGTAAAATCCGCCTCTTATCCTAACTTGATTGATAGCATCTCCTGAAAGATCCATATTATTTTTTTTCTTTCTCAAAAATTTTCAAGAAAGAAAAAAATACCTTTT
>CAYYAN010000233.1:0-2732 GCA_964469825.1 uncultured Chthoniobacter sp.
CAACAGTGCTTTTAACAATCATGAACAAGTTTCTTTTTTCTATGACCCAGCTACGGGATTAAAAGCGATCATCGCCATTCATAACACCAATCTTGGGCCGGCTATGGGAGGATGTCGTATGTGGGATTATGCGAGTGATGAAGAGGCGCTTTACGATGCCTTGCGTCTTTCGCAAGGGATGACTTACAAATCCGCTCTGGCAGGCCTTTCTATTGGTGGTGGTAAATCTGTGATTATTGGTAATGCTAAAACACAGAAGACACTACCTTTAATACAAAGTATGGGCAAAGCTGTAGAAACCCTAGGAGGAAGGTATATTATTGCTGAGGATGTCGGGATGAGTGTTGAGGATATGAACCAAATGAGTGAGACTTGCAATCATGTCACTGGACTTTTAAAAGATAATCAAGGCTCTGGCGATCCTTCACCAGTGACAGCTTATGGTGTTTTTGTTGGCATAAAATCAGCGGTGGAGTATCGTCTGCAGCGTGATAACTTGCGAGGATTGAAAATAGCAGTGCAAGGTCTAGGGAATGTTGGTTTCCATCTTTGCGAATTGCTGCACAAAGAGGGAGTGCTTTTATTTATTACCGATGTTGATCAAGAAAAAATAGAAAGAGCTGTTCAACAATTTGGAGCAACGCCTGTTGAGCTTGATAAAATTTATGATGTCGATGCCGACATTTTTTCTCCTTGTGCCTTAGGAGCTGTAATCAATGATGAGACCATTCAGCGCCTTAAAGTGAAGGTCGTTGCCGGAGCCGCGAATAATCAGCTTACGGAGGTGCGTCATGGACAAATGCTCGCAGAACGAGGCATTCTCTATGCTCCTGATTATGCAATTAATGCTGGAGGCATTATTAGCGTGTATTATGAATATGCGGCCCGCCACCATGGTATTGAATTTAGCCGCGCTAATGTTTTTACCCATACGGATAAACTCAAAGGAACTTTAGAAAATATTTTTTCTTATGCTGAGCAACACAAGATCTCTACGGCAGCAGCAGCTGATATTATTGCTGAAAAATTATTTCAACGGTGAAAGCTAAAATAGAAACTGAAGTTAAATTAGAAATTCGTGACATCGCTTTTGGCGGATCTGGTGTTGGGCATGTTAATGGCATAGCGTGTTTTGTTAAGGGTGCCATTGATGGAGAAACTGTAAGTGTTCATGTTTCTCGAGCTAAAGCACGCTTTATGGAAGCTAACCTTGTCGGAGTACTCCAACCCTCGCCAAATCTTGTATAAGCAACGTGTCCTTATTTTCTTTAATGTGGAGGATGTTCTTATCAGCATATTGATTATTCTCATCAACTGAAAATCAAAGAACAGCAGCTTCGTGAGGCATTGCGACGTATTGGTGGAATTCAGAATCCACCGGTCCGCTCTATCATTCCTTCATCAGAACCATTTCATTATCGCAATCGTATTACAATTCATGTGAAGGAAGGAGTCCTTGGTTTTTTTGCTGAAAAAAGCAGGGAGGTTATTGACATTGACTGTTGCTTGTTAGCCTCAAAAGAAGTGAATCAAGCATTGCAGCAACTACGATCGCAGCATCCTCTTGATGGAAATTACTTGCTTGGTGAAAAAAAAAGCTACGGTGGTTTTCGACAAGTTAATGATAAGGTTGCAGAACTTTTGTTAAATGAAGTCGTTCGTCTTGCTGGTTTCGGCGAGTTGCTGATTGATGCTTATTGCGGAGCAGGATTTTTTTCTCATGCCTTACGAAATGCCTTTCAAAAAATTATTGGAATCGAGCGTTCTCAAGGCTCTATTTTACTAGCACGCAGAGAGGCGGCAGAACATGAAGAGTTTTTAGAGGGTGGGGTAGAAGAATGGCTGCCTGAGATCTTGAAAAATAATATTGCTAAAAAAAATATTTTAATTTTAGATCCTCCATCGGAAGGACTCTCTGAACTTGTGATTGCGGCTATTTTGAAAGTGCCACCACAAAAAATAATTTATGTTTCTTGTAATCCTGGTACCTTAGCGCGTGATTTAAAAAAGCTTTCTAGTTATTATCAACTTCAAGAGTCAATACCGTTAGATATGTTTCCTCAGACTGCGGAAATTGAATCCATTTCGGTATTACTTCCCAACAGTTAACCTTCTAATTTTTCAACAATGTCTTTCATTAATATATCGAGTTATCAGTTTGCACCTCTTGAAAATCTTCTATCGCTTCAGGAAGAATTAAAATCACTCTGCCTGCAGTTAGAACTAAAAGGAACAATTTTGCTAGCAGAAGAGGGAATTAATCTTTTTGTTGCTGGTAAGCGTGAGGCTGTAGATCAGTTGATGGCAAGATTGAGAAAGATTCCAGGGCTAGAAATGCTTAGACCCAAAGAAAGTGAGAGTAAAGAACAACCCTTTCGTCGGATGTTTGTAAAAATAAAAAAAGAAATCATTGCTTTTGGAATTAAAGAGATAGATCCACTCAATGCGCCATCCCCAAGACTTGCTCCAAAAGTTTTAAAAGAATGGTTAGATGCCGGTAAACCGGTTACACTGTTCGACACTCGTAATGATTACGAGATCAAGATGGGAACGTTTCGTGGAGCCATTCCTGCAGGAGTAAATCATTTTCGAGATTTTCCTGAAGCTGTAAGAAAACTGCCAGAGCATCTTAAAGGAGAAACCATTGTTACTTTTTGTACCGGAGGAATTCGCTGTGAAAAAGCTGCTCCTTTTATGGAGTTAGAAGGTTTTAAAAATATTTTCCAATTAGA
>CAYYAN010000234.1:0-2730 GCA_964469825.1 uncultured Chthoniobacter sp.
TGGAACAGAATCCGGCAAGGCATTCACGCGAGAAGCAACGCTACAGCGATGGCAATGCTTTCTCCTTGAAACACTCCCAAAACTTGTTGAAAAGTGGCAAAAAAAAACCGTCTTTGAGCGACACTTTTTTATAATGACTCAACGTTTTTTCTGCTTCCTTGACCATTATCTAAGATAATCTACTCCATGAAAGTCTCTTTTTTATTAGCCTCTGAATTCATACCCAAGGTCTCTTGGCGCGAGGCGCTTGAAAAAGGCGATGTTTTGAAAGTAGCCTCTTTAGGAGTTGCTGCTACTGCGCAAAACATGATCTATCAAACTTGGTTTTGGCTTCAGGAAGCAGGTGTTTCTTGTGATTTGGTAAATAATTTACCACAAGAAGGAATCGTTATTTTTATCAGTAATACTTTTTCTCCTCATCAAGTTTTTCCTCCTCAACTTTTTTATGTCGACGTCCTAGCAGACACTCGACTTCTTCCTCACACCCATTTTCACTTAATTCAAAATAAAGCTAAGGCACGATGGACTCCACACTCGCTTTTTGTGCCGCATTGGCCTCAGCCAAGTTTGATTCCCCGAGATCCAGCACGCGGTTCTCGTTTAGAAAAAATTTCTTTTTTTGGAGACCCTGACAACTTAGCACCAGAACTACAAACACCAGAATGGATCGGACAATTACGTCGAGAGTTAGGCATGTTCCTTGATTTTAAAGAAAATAAACAGTGGCATGATTATTCGGATACGGATGTGGTTCTTGCAATTAGAGATTTTTCTAAATCTCCACACTATCACAAACCTGCAACAAAGCTCTATAATGCTTGGTTAGCGGGTGTTCCTTTTATCGGAGGGAGAGACTCTGCTTATGCTGTCGATGGACGGCCTGGTATTGATTATCTTGTAGCTACTTCTCCTGAACAAGTCATCCATCATCTTCGTCAGTTAAAAGAAGATGTTGCATTACGCCAACAATTGGTAACTCACGGCCAAGAATCTGTAACTGCCTTCTCGAGAGAAGCAACTGTATTACAATGGAAACAACTCGTTGAAAAAACACTTCCTGATCTTGCTGAAAAATGGAAAAAAAAAACACCTTTGCAGCAACGCTTTTTCTGGATGACACAAAAAAGTAGTTATTTATTTGATTTCTATTTTAAAAAGCCAAATCGTGATGCTGTGTTCCTTGAAAAAACTATTCCAGGCATCAAAAATTATTTAATAAGATAATATAATGAGCTCTCCAACTCAGCAAAACCCATCAGTCTTTCCGGCTTTTCAGCCTTCCGCAGTAGAGGGGAATGAAATACCTGGGTTAGAAAAACAAACTGGTATCACCAACAGCCACACGAAACCTAAACATTCTTATACAAAAAACCCAACTTCCCTTGGTGAAGAATTTTTGATTTATCAAAATGCAGCGGCAGAAGCGAGTGAACAAGGCAATCAAAAGCTTGCTGATCGATGGAATTTAGCCGCCCATCTTGTTTTAAAATTCGCTCAATATCGTGACTCTTCGAATCAACTTTCTTTAATTATAGAATTTGCTGAGCAAATCACTATTAATGATCGAACCATTGAAGCGCAAGAGATAGCTCAATATACAACTTCTGCTCTAGCTGCTTTCATGAATCATGATATCACATTAGCACAGAAACTTATTGGTTATGCTCAAGAAACAAAAGAAGTAGGAGTACGTTGTCGTCATTGGCTCACTCTCATTAAGCAAGAAATTGCTTCTCATCATGCTCTTCAAGAGCCGACATTTGATGAAGCAGCAATCCAATATCGAGCAAATGCCTTGAAAGCTACACAAACAGGAGAATCAATGATAGCCCAACATTGCTCAGAGGCAGCCTGCCTCGCTCAAGAGGCTGCTAGAAAACAAGCTCTCTGCACGTCAGCTTATGTGACTTCTGGAAATGAAATGCTATTTACATATTGGAAATTATCAAGAGATGCCTCTTACGATGCTGCAAAGATTAAAGCGCAAGTCGCTCTTGCTTTAGAACAAGGCAACAAAATATTGGCTCAAAAATATGATGACTTAGCTCTACTAGCTGAAAAACTTTCTTCTTATCGAGAAAATCTTGTTCGTTCCATCATTAGCGGAGAAGTGATGACAACTCCCCACTGGAGAAATGCCGTTAGATTTTTAAGTGAAAGTTTAAATACTGCTCGCTCCCTTGTCTCTGCTCCAGAGGAGATGAAACCTCTTGCCTCTTATCAAAAAGAGATCGTTCTGACTGCTGAACAAGCGGCAGAAAGCCACAACGAACTAATCTCAAAACTGCAGAAAAAGAAAAGTCCATCATTTAATTCGATTCTCTACGCTGAAAAAAGTTATGAAGAAGCTGTACAAGCCCTTCAGTATTTTCAACAGCATGATCTTCTAAGTGCAACAACATCAAAAAAACAAAGTACTCTCTACGGCAAAGCTTATCAGCTCAGCAAGAAGATAGCTCACGCAAAAGAAAAATGGTATATCCTGGGAGTCTCATTTTTATATTGGAAATATCAACTTAAGAAAATTGATCGAATGCTTAGAAAAATCTAAGAACCTGTTTTCAAAGTTGCTGGGGCTGATGAACCACAAGAAGTCGACAGGGGGCAGCAGCTGAGTGTATAGTTAAGATGTGTCCCGAGAAATGAATTTTTTTAGTAGTCATCTTTAACACTAGCCCCAATGCCTGTAAGGAAGTCATAGTTCTAAAATAAATTTGAATAAGAATCCTT
>CAYYAN010000235.1:0-2718 GCA_964469825.1 uncultured Chthoniobacter sp.
CTCCACTCCCTTCCGGATTCAGTGATCTTTCTGCTGATGAGAGTGAATTGTTAGAGGAGTTTTTCAAGGATTCAAATTTTAATGAGATCCCCAGTAATCATGATTCTTCATCTTCCTCTTCGTGGAATATTTCCAGTTCCCAAAGTCCTTCACAACATTCAGAAGACATGGAAGAAGATTCTCTGTTTTGAGCTGTATCCGTTTACATGATGTCGTCAACTTGGCAGAAAAAAAGAAGAAGAATTAATCCGGATATTTCATCCGCGTTATGCAAATTTTTTTATTTTTAAAAGTCAGCTTTTTCAAAAAAATCCTACTTCGCTAAAAAATAATTTCTCTGTTTTTCACTAATAGGGCGTTCCAGTTTTTCCATGACGAGAAGCATATCTTCCCAGACTTTTCTTTTTTCAGTCAGTGATTGGTTTCGCAAGAGGTAAGCTGGGTGATAAGTTACTAGCGTTGGAATGCCATTAAATTCAAACCAACGGCCACGAGCTTCTTTCATGGGGATCGTCTCACCAAGCAAACCTTCCATGGCGGTAGCCCCAAGAGCCACCAAAACTTTTGGTTGAATTAAATCGATCTGCTCGCGTAACCATGGAAGACAAGTTGCCATTTCTTCAAGTTTCGGTTTGCGATTACCAGAGACGCCAATCGGCATGTCTGGACGGCATTTTAAAACATTGGCAATAAAAATATCATCACGCTGATATTCCATAGCATTGATGATCTTAGTGAGGAGCTGGCCAGCTCGTCCTACGAATGGCTCTCCACGAAGATCTTCTTCCTCTCCAGGAGCCTCGCCTACAAACATCACTTCTGCAAAAGGGTTTCCAATCCCAAAGACCACGTGAGTTCGACTTTTCACAAGGTGAGGGCAGCGTGTGCAAGCAAGGGCTTGCTCGCGCAAGGCTGCTAGCCGAGATATTTTATCACTTTCTGCTACAGGAGAGGAGGAGGGAGTTTTGGGTGCTGTTGCTGCTTTTTTTAATAAGGCTTGGAGGCTCTTGCGTGAGGCTTTGGGAGGCTTTGAAAGTTGATCGCTCATTTGTTTTAGGAGAGGCTCGATCGTCGCGAGTGCTTGTTGAAAAGGTGGTGGAGAGGCTGGAGAGTGAAAGTTTTTCATAAAGTTAATTTATTTTTAAAATGAAGGGCTATACCATTCGCGTGTGAGCTTGAGGTTTTTTAGTAAGATTTTTAACTCTGACTCTTGAGCCTATAAGGAACAAGATCAAACTCTTTTGGTATTGGAGCCTCAATCGACATTTTTTTTCCAGTTTTAGGATGTGGAAATTCTAATTTCCAAGCATGAAGGAGATGGCGTTGCCAGTGATCACGCTTCCCGTAGAGAGGATCTCCAACGATGGGGGTTCCAAGTTGCTGAAGGTGGACACGAATTTGATGCATTCGTCCTGTGTGAGGAGAGCAAGCCAAGAGGGAATGGGTTGTTGTTGTTGTTGTTGTTGCAAGGACTTCATAGTCAGTTATAGCGTCGCGTCCCGAGGGAGGCCGCCGAATGGTCATTTTGAGTCGTTGAACGGGGTGCCTCCCTATAGGAAGGGCGATAGTTCCTTTTTTTTGTCGAGGAATTCCTGTTGTAATCGCAAGGTAAGTTTTATTGATTTTCCTTTCTGAAAAAAGTTGAGAAAGTGCGCTGTGAACCGAATCATTTTTTGCAACAAGTAAGCAGCCACTTGTTTCCTTATCAAGGCGGTGAACGATTCCAGGACGAAATGATTCTTTTGCAGACAGAGAGGAACTATGATGCAGGAGAGCGTTAACGACAGTTCCTTTTTCATGTTGAGCTCCAAGATGAACTACCATGCCTGCTGGTTTGTTGATGATGAGAAGATCATTATCTTCATAGATGATTTCTAGTGGGATATCCTCTGCAAAGGCCTTTGTAAGAGGTTTTGGAGGAGGTTCTTTAAGGACAAAAAGATCTCCTGGTTTGACTTCGTCGCGAGCGCGGACAGGAACTTTTTCTAACGTTATATGACCTTCTTTGATGAGATTTTGTATTTTAGAACGAGAATATCCTGGGAGTTTCTCCGTTAAAAAAAGATCGACACGTTTACTGCGATCAGTAACAGTCGCAAAAATGGTTGCAGAGGAAGACATCAAAAGAATATGAAGCATTTGGCTTTCATTTGACAACCAGCAATTTTTTGTTAAAATTCTTGACCCTAAATGAAAGCCGAGAGCAGTTCTCGATTGTGCTAACATTTTAAAAGACTCTTTACCCTTTACTCGTTACTCTTCACACTTTTTTTATGGCTACTCAAGTTATCCTCACAGAAGCAATTTCTTCACTCGGCGCTGAAGCTGATATTGTAAAAGTGCGTCCTGGCTATGCTCGCAATTTTCTCATTCCTCAAGGCAAGGCATTGGAGGTGACTCCTGTTTCTTTACGCAAGGTCAATCAATTGAAAGCCAAGCGTGCTGAGCGTGAAGCTCGTGAGTTAAGCGAAGCTGAAGGGCTTGCTTCAAAGATTAATAAGCTTCGTCTTAAGATAGACTTGGCAACAGGACTTGCTGGTAAGGCTTTTGGTTCTGTGACCGCTTCTGACTTAATGGAGTTGATGCTTGCTGAATTAGAAGGAATCGAGCTTCCGCGTCATGCTATTGTTTTAGAGCGTCCTATTAAAGAAAGCGGAAAAAAAACAATTCCCGTTCGCCTTCATCCTGAAGTAACAGCATCCTTGCACGTGACGATTG
>CAYYAN010000236.1:0-2650 GCA_964469825.1 uncultured Chthoniobacter sp.
AGAGAGAAACTCAAACCGATATTGTCAATCATATGACTCTTGAGTTCTTCAACATAAGAACCAAAAAGAACTAATGCCGCAAGACCAGCTGAAGCAATCGCGTACCCTTTTGTAACAGCCTTCATCGTGTTGCCAACAGCATCGAGCTCATCAGTAATACCACGAGCTGACGCAGGAGATTCACTCATGACAGCAATACCACCAGCATTATCGGTGATAGGGCCAAAGGCATCGAGCGAGATAATGATTCCTGAAAGTGAAAGCATACTCATGACCGCAACAGCCACACCATAGAGTCCTGCAAAGTGGAAACTTCCCAAGATGGCAGCAATAATAAAAACCGCAGGCAAAACTGTTGCATGATTTCCCACCGCAATACCAGCGATGATGTTCGTACCATGACCAGTCTCCGAAGCCCTTGCAATGCGGCGAACAGGCTCATACTCCGTAGAAGTAAAATAATTAGTAATTAAAACAATAATTGCTGTCATGACCAAGCCAATGAGAGCCGAAAGATAAAGCCCTTGCGAAGTAATGGTCATCGTTTCTGTTACAACGTCATCAGGAAAAAGCATTTTTGTTGCAGGATAAAACAAGACTGCTGAAAAGAGCGCATTCAAAACTACAGCAGTAATCAGAGTTGCTCCTGGTTTTTTCTTAGAAGCGTTGACATAGAGAATGCCAAGAATCGATCCGACGACGGAAATACCACCAAGAACAAAAGGATAGAGAATCGCTGCAGGAGTTGATTTGAGCGTCAAGTACCCAACAAAGATAGCTCCAATAAGGCTGACAGCGTAGGTTTCAAAAACATCAGCAGCCATTCCTGCACAGTCACCAACGTTGTCACCAACGTTGTCAGCGATTGTTGCTGGATTACGAGGATCATCTTCGTCAAGATTTTGTTCAATTTTTCCGACAAGGTCTGCTCCAACATCTGCAGCTTTTGTATAAATACCACCTCCAAGTCGAGCAAAGACACTAATCAAGCTGGCTCCAAGAGCCAAGCCGATCAAACTGTTAATAGCTTCTGCTTCTCCGAGCAAAGGACGAGCCAACGCATAAAATCCACCAACAGAAAGAAGAGCCAATCCAACAACAAGCAATCCTGTTACAGCACCACCACTAAAAGCCATTCGCATCGCAGCATGGCGTGAAAGCAAGGCTCCAGCAGCTGTGCGCACATTAGCAATGACAGCTATTCGCATGCCGACATAACCTGCAGCAAGCGAGCAGAGCGCACCGATAACAAATCCCCCAGCTGCTGCTTGCCCTTTGAAATAATAGAGAGCTGCAAAAATTACAACAGCAATGAGAGATACTGCTGTGATCTGGCGATTGAGATAAGCTTTTGCTCCCTCCTGAATAGCACTAGCGATCACTCCCATTTTTGGCGTGCCAACGGAGGAAGTAAGAACAGAGCGAATTAAAGCTAAGGCAACAAGAAGACCAAGCGTTCCACAGATCATGGCAAAATTAATGCCATTTTGAATTTGCATGAGGTTCGTAAACATAAAGTGATAATTGAATCTTTGTGAGGATTTTTCGGGTGATCTGAAATATATGGTAAATGAAAAATATGCAACCAAAAAAGCTATCAAAAAAGTTTCTTTCTCCAAACAAGGTTAAACAATATCGCAATTCCCATGAGTCCAAGACAAAGGAACGAAAACCAATCTCCGTGTTTTGTATAAAACGTTGGCTTCGGGTTACGGGGAATAGAGAGCTCACTCAAGAGCACTCCTTCTAAAAACGTGTTCCCATCGTCATCTCTGAGCACTTGCGTCATTCGTCCATAGCGATCGATAACGCAGGTCACTCCTGTATTCGCAACACGCAAGAGAGGAAGCTTTGTCTCAGCAGCACGAAAGAGCGCATTCATCGCATGTTGGCGAGAAGCAACAGTGTGACCAAACCATCCATCATTAGTTAGGGTAATCAAGAGCTGAGCTCGACGCAGCGCGAAACGTCGAACTAAATCACCAAGTGTATCTTCAAAACAGATTAAAGGAGCAATGCCAATTGGTTTGGTTGATAATCGCAAAACTTTTGGCTCTAAACCGGCATCAAAATCACCTAAGACACGATCCCCAACAATCCATTGAAAAAGGGGAAAAGTTTTTCGGAATGGAATATATTCTCCAAAAGGAACAAGATGCATTTTAGCGTAGACTTGTGCCTCTTTTTTTGGACTCAATAAAATGGCTGCATTATAATCGCGCTGTGGATGTTCTTCATAATAAAGCGAGCCTGCTAATAAGTCAGCATGGCCTCTTTGAAGAAGTTGGCAGACCTGAGTAAAAATCTTTTCATCATTCAGTAATGGACGTGGAGTTGCTGCCTCAGGCCAAACCACCAAATCGGGGTGCCCCTGTAGTGCTAACCGTGTCTCTTTCTCATAAACCGTCATGATTTCTTCTTCAAAGACGCGATCCCATTTATGATTTTGCGGAATATTTCCTTGCACCGCTCCAACTGAAAGCGGCTCTTGAGGCTGAACTGGAGCTGAAAGTGTTTTGATGCCATAGATCAAAGCAGCAACAACGAGGAGCAATACCAAACTGATATCTCCATGAAATTGCAATGGACTTTTTGTTAACCCGGATATTTCATCACTCTCGCGACGAGAAAGCCGCGAAGGCTGATGGGG
>CAYYAN010000237.1:0-2646 GCA_964469825.1 uncultured Chthoniobacter sp.
CATTGATGTTTTTTAAAAAACAACCTTCTAAACACAATAAACAATCGCTACACCCTCGATGTCTCTCACAATTCGTCATATCGGTGCCTCCTTGAGCTATAAAAAACAGGAATGAAAATAAATGGTCATCCAGGTTATTATAGTATACCTTCATTTTTTTTATTATTCCTCTTCTTGAAGTACTTTTTTTTTTCACATTTATTAAGAAGTTGTCTAACTATACTTTCTTTATTGCTCTTATCAGCTTGTGCCTCGGTTAGTGTCAAAAACATTCGCTATGGAGATGAAGCTCCTCAAAAACTTCCTGATCGTATTTACGTAGAGAAATTCAAAGCACCACCTCTCTATTTTCATGTTAATCGTAAAGGGAAAGACCTTAAGGATCTCATTGCACAAGAACAGCTGCACCTTGCACAAGATCTTATAGAGCGACTTAACAAACATATTGCCCCAGCTATTCTACTTCCTTCAGAAACGCGCCCTCCTCAAGGGAATTATTGGTTAGTCCAAGGATCATTTGAAGTGGTAAATGAAGGAAGTCGTTTGCTACGTGCAGGAATTGGATTTGGGCTTGGAAAAACAAAAATGGAAACAACCGCTCAACTTCTTGATCTTTCCAAACCATTTCCTGAGCCTATCCTGTTCATCTCAACTACTGGAGGATCTGGTATGGCACCAGGTGCTGCTGCTGCTTTTGCTCCAATTACCCCTTTAACACTCCCAACAATATTACTTAATGCTGCTGGTGGTTCAGCGGGAGGAGCTTTGGGAAGTGGCATCTCAATCGACCGCCGCCGTACAGCACGTGAAATTGTTGCGACCATTTCAGAATATAGTGTTCAACATGGCCTCATTCAGAAATCACGAGGCCTACATCCTAAACGTCTAGGAAAAATTGCTCCGCTGTTTTAATAAATTCTAAACTGTTTGATCATTATCTTGGGAGGAAAGAGCGTGATAAGTTCGATGCGGTGCTAGATTTAACAACGATCTAGAAGGTGATGCTGTTTCTGGTTCAGAAAACTTCTTAAAGAACTCTATTAAGACATCTATCTTATTTTGAAAAGTCGAATCATATTCATCAGTGCTAAAACGTGAATTAGAAATACTACAACGTTGTATAAAAGGTCTCCCAAATTTTCCTTCCTCTAGATCACAAAAGCGACTGTTTGTTATGAGATAATTTTTAAGAATCATAAAAGCAGCATAAGCTTGCTTCTTTTCTTGAACATCAGCACTCTTCAAAAAAGGAAGAATAATTCTTAATAGCTTACTAGCATCAAGAACACGAAAAGATTCAATCGCATTTTGATCATGGCCAAAGCTCCAACGATAAAAGGGATCTCCCATAAGATTGGCTACAGGAGAATCTAAAAACTTTAGTGCATGTGAAAGAGCGTCTACTCGTACATCAGACAAATCCTGAAAGCAAGACATGGCTAACTTATTCTGTGATGGTGATGAGGTTATAAGAGACCGACTACGACTAGAAGCTGGTTTCAAGAAAGAAAGCTCTCTTTTAAAGCATTGAATCTTTTGCAGATCAGCACGAGCAAAATCTTGATAAGAATCAGGAGCCTTTACCTGAGTTCTAATCATTACAGCTTCTAAAATTCGATAAAAAGTATAAAAGCCAATTGTCGCCATCATATAAACAGAAGCACTCCATATCGTCTTAGTAAAAATTTCTTCAGAAGAGATTTTTCCATGATTGTAATCATCAAGATTACTTAAAAAGCTACGAGCCGTAGCCGCTACAATGTCAGGCCCAAAGCGCTCCAAGGCGTCTTTAAAAGCTAACTGTACAGAAGTCATTCTTGGATCATGAGCAGTTACTGCCAAAGCTCGTTGCTTCAATGATCCTCGATAGAATTGACCTTGGAAAAATCGCCAAGTTAATTTTCTAATTATAGCACTTGGCAGGATATAGTAACCGGCAATTCTAGCTGCAGTCCCTAATTTCAATTCATACCAACCAGGTATGTAATAAAAAACATAACCAGGATCAACTAACTGCCGTGCTATGGCATTAACCCCTCTGATAGGCGCATGAGTGCAAGAAGGAAAACATGCTAGCAACTTAGCTTGGAGATAAGGAGACGTTCTTAAAGATGATATAAGATCAGCTGCCAGACCAGCCTTCACACAGTCGGCTAGTTTCATTTGAAATGCCCATGGAAGAAAAATAGGAAATTGAATTCCATCTGTTAGTGTTGTGTTTGCAACTACAATAGGATGAAGAGGGTCGTAATGATTGAGTGGTATAAAATCAGTCAATATTTTATTTTTGATTCTTTGGCACTCTTCTTCTATTTGTTCAGTAGATTGAACATACAATTTAAAATCTTTGTTATCATTAACCTCGCTTAAACTTGCCGCCTGAAATGGAATCATAGCATCGTCCTCTTCCATTGATGCTACTTTCTCAGAATCTTCAATCTCACACAGCACTTTGAGGTTTTGTATTTTTGATAATACCTCTTGCTCTAGTTTAGCATAAGAAGCATTATTCTTGGTATTCCAAGCAGAGCAAGAACTCGATAAAGCTGTAGAAAGATCTGCCAAAGCCTTGAGCTTATCACTATCAAGATTAGAGTAATTTGATAAAGGAGATTGGTAGTATATAACAGCATCGCTAATTGCTAG
>CAYYAN010000238.1:0-2632 GCA_964469825.1 uncultured Chthoniobacter sp.
TCTCCTTGATGGAGTTAGACTCTAGAAAGGTTTAGAGAGAACCTTTTAAAGCTTTACCGCAAACAAAACGAACTGTTTTGGATGCTTTGATTTTAATTTGTTCACCTGTCTTTGGATTGATGCCGAGACGTGCTTTACGATTAGCAATCTTGAAAGTTCCAAAGCCAATGAGTTGGACGTTTTTCTTTTTCTTGATGCCTGTCTTGATGCCATCGATAACAGCGTTTACTGATTTTTCAGCGGATGCTTTGCTGACATCTTTACCAAGGAGTTTTTGTACGGTTGCTACGAGTTCTGCTTTATTCATAAAGGTTAGTTGAGTTTGTTGTTTTGTTGTTGTTCTTCAAAATGAAGTACTACTGAGATCCCAAAAAGAAAGTGATTCGTCAATAATCTTTATTCTTTTTTTTTAAAAAAAACTTTTAAAACTCTAGGTTTTTACTTGCTTTTTTTATGAGCAAGGCTTCAAAAGCTCTTGTTTAAGCCTTGGGAACGGTGATGCCTCGTTGCTTCATGTATTTTCCAGCGCGATCAGCATAGCTTGTTTCACACATTTCTGCTGATTCAAAAAAGATCACTTGAGCGAGTCCTTCATTAGCGTAGATCTTTGCTGGAAGCGGTGTGGTGTTAGAAATTTCTAATGTGACATGGCCTTCCCATTCAGGCTCAAAGGGAGTAACATTGACGATGATGCCGCAACGCGCATACGTTGATTTTCCGACACAGATTGTGAGTACATTTCGTGGAATGCGAAAATATTCAACACTTCGAGCGAGTGCAAAAGAATTTGGAGGAACGATGCAAACATCTGTTTGGATGTCGACAAAAGAACGATCATCAAATTGTTTTGGATCAACGACGGTATTAAAAATATTTGTGAAAACTTTGAATTCATTAGCAACACGAAGGTCATAGCCGTAGCTTGAGAGGCCATAACTAATGAGCGAACCTTTTTCATTCGAACGAACTTGTGCGTCAGTGAAAGGCTCGATCATGCCATGTTCTAATGACATTTTACGAATCCAATGATCAGGACAGATAGACATGAAAAAAAAGTAAAGAGTGAAGGGGAAAGGGTAAAGAGTATTTTTAAGATCAGAACAAAATCATTCATTTTAAGAAATGGAATTTCAATGTTGATGTCAGCTGCTCTTTACTCTTCAAGGTTTACTTTCAGTCTTGTTAGAAGAAAGCCAGCGATGCAATGTGCGTCTGCTAATGCCAAGCTTTTCCGCTGCTTGCGAACGGTTGCCTTGAGATTCTTCAAGTGCTTGTTTGATTAATGTTGAAGTTACGTGTTCTAAGTTGAATCCTCTTTCTGTGGCCCCTCTAGGAGTGAAGGGTGTCGTTGTTATTTCTTTTTTTATAGAGATGGGAAGATCGAGAACATGTAATTCTTTTTTGCGTCCTAAGATAATAGCATGTTCTACAGCGGTGCGGAGTTCTCGCACATTTCCTGGCCAGGAATATTTTAAGAGCAAGTTCATGGCTTCGGAAGAAAAAGCGCGATATGGTTTTTGATGTTCTTGAGCGATCTCAACTAAAAACGATTCAATAAGAAGAGGAATATCTTCCTTCCTCTCTCGAAGTGGTGGCATCATGATTGGGACAACTTTCAGTCGGAAAAAAAGATCATCTCGAAATGTTCCTTCGGAAACCATTTTTTCAAGATTGCGATTGGTTGCTGCAATGAGGCGGACATCAGTACGTAATGTTTGGTTGCCTCCAACACGTTCAAAAGTTCGTTCTCCCAAGACACGCAAGATTTTGACCTGCACGCTCGGATCAATCTCTCCGATTTCATCTAAAAACAAGGTGCCTCCGCTAGCCTGTTCAAAGCGGCCAATACGGCGTTCTGTAGCGCCTGTGAAAGCGCCTTTTTCGTGACCAAATAATTCACTTTCGAGGAGCTGTGGAGAAAGTGCGGCACAATGAACAGCGACAAAACGTTCTTTAGAACGCTGGCTTAAGGCGTGGATTGCACGAGCAGCAACTTCTTTTCCAGTGCCACTTTCTCCTTCAATAAGGACTGTTGCTTTAGAAGGAGCAACCTGACGAATTGTATCAAAAACAGCAACCATCGAAGAAGAACGCCCAATCATCTGTTCTAAGCCATGGCTTTGATTGATTTCTTGTTTTAATTCAATATTTTCTTTTTCGGTCGCTTTCTCTCGTAACGCTCTTCGTGTGAGCATCTCAAGTCTTTCAATGTTCACAGGTTTAGTGACGAAATCATAAGCCCCGCGTCTCATCGCTTCGACAGCCGTATCAACAGAACCATATGCTGTCATCATGATGCAAGGTGGAGGATTGGGACGGGAGAGAATTTTTTCTAAAAGCTCCATACCGCTCTCGCTTCCCAATTTGAGATCAGTGATCACAGCGTCTGCTGGGTCAGCTTCCAGCGCTGCTAAAGCGCCTTTGATGGTGCCAGCAGTGTAAACTTCAAAATGATCACTCATGGCTTCCTTCAAGCCATCTCGCGTATGTTTTTCGTCATCGACAATCAATAGCGTTTTTTTCATTTGCAACATCATTAAAAATTCTACTTCTGCTTATATACCATTCGCGTTTGAATTTAACCTAAAAACGTGAATGAAAATAAAAAATTTTACGCAATAGTATCTGTTTC
>CAYYAN010000239.1:0-2595 GCA_964469825.1 uncultured Chthoniobacter sp.
GCCTTGCCCCATCAGCCTTCGCGGCTTTCTCGTCGCGAGAGTGATGAAATATCCGAATTAAACTCAATGTCGTGTCGTTTTCTTTTTGCCTTCATGTTGGTTTGTTTTGGTTATTTCTAGCATTCCTTTCCAACTTTTTCTAAGCTTAACTACTGGCCCGAATTTCGGGGTCCACCTCTGTCGTAGAGGCTAGTGAAGACAGGTGCTCAGCAACACAATCAATATATGAAACACCCCTTATTCTATAATGCAATTTTAGCAGTCATGGATCCAAACAACATGTTTGGTCCTGTCATGGGGATCATTGGTCAAATAGCCTTTGCCTTAGCCTTTATCTCCTTGATTCTGGGCGGATATAGATGGATGTCCCATGATCACGCTGAAACCAATCTTCTTAGTTGGAAAAAAATGAAAAAGACTCTCCCCAGCTCGCTAAATTTGCTTTTGTTTTTGCTCGTCTTTCAATTGCCGCTTTATGCTTGGCCTGGTGGAATGGGAGAGTTAGAAAACAATGAAAAAATAACGACGGCTGAAAAAGATGCTGAAGAAGAAAGGGCGAGAATGATTGCAGAAACATCAAATACATCCGGTTTTGAACCGAGGTTCACCATGGAGGCTGGAGCGCCTCAGGAAGTTTTGGAACAAGAAAATGAAACTTCATCTTCATCAGAAGATCACTTAAAGTCAAGTGGTAGCCTTGTTGGAATTCCCATAGAGCAGCTTAAGAATAAGCGAGGAGATCGACTTGGAAAAACATTAGAAGGAAACAGAGCAATTAATCATTTTGATCTTGCTGAAGAACATTCAAAGCAGCAGACAGGAACACTAAAGGATTTTATACCAGTTGCATCTGTACCAACGACACCATCATTGCAAAAAGAGCTTCACGAAAAACAACAACGGTATAAAGAGCTCCTTAACAAAATAAAAAAGCAAGATGCCTCTTTGGCTAATACTTTAAACAATTGTGTTCAGAAGAATAAATCGACTTCTCGACCAATTGATGTGGAGGCTGTCCTTGATCAATGGTTTCCTCCTGAATCGATCTGGTTTGGTTTTTCTTTACAACGCCCTGAAAATGTTCTCAAAGAACAATGCAGGCAAGGTCTCAAGCTAGAGAACCAAATGCAACCGTTAAGAAAAGAATCTTTTAAAAACACTCTTCGCACAACATTCGACGAATTAAGGAATAAGGGCAATGTCCATCTTATCACAGATCTTTTAGTTGGTTCTGTAGAAAAAGAGAAAAAAGACCAAGCAACTCGATCTCAAGAATTATTAACAACCATTAGAAACATTGATTTCGATTTGGCTCAACAGATTAAAGAGGTTGACGTTGATCTGAATTTAGATGCTTCAGCATTAGCTACTCAAATCAATCAGAAAATTGATGAACAAAAAATTTCAGAGGAACAAAAAAATAACTTACGAACTCAATGCTATCAGGCTTTGGGAGAAAAAGTAATGGATCAATTACTGAGCGTTGCTGATGCTTATCGTGGCGCTTTCATGACATTTGTTGATCAAAAACCTAACATAGAAAGCAACAAGGAAGGACTCAATCAATACCTTGATAGATTCAGGGCCACTGAACCTGTCGGTAACACCATCGAATATCTTCAACAAAATGCTACGATTCTTCGTGCACTTCTTGACAGGCTATCGCTCTTACCTGGAAATCACTCTGATTTTGTTGAGGTGTTGAAAGAAAACGTTAATTATGTTAGTGAAATTTCATACCTTCAAAAATGGAATCAGGAAAAATCGGTTCAAGACCCTGAAGCGTATATTGATCAGTTGACGCACAGGCATCACAGACTACCATATTATAGGGCAGAAATATTAAGTAGAAGTACCCGTCTCTTCCAAACACTACTTCAGGAAGAAGCTCAACGTACCAATGATCTAGGAAAAATACAACAACTTGATAATGGAGTTGCTCACATGATAAAAATTAACGAGGAGATTAGTTCTTTCCTCTCAAAAAATAAATTTAGACTTCAGCTTATAGCTTTTGATTTTCTGGCTCAAATTGAATTGCTCAATGAAACCAGAGATCCTTTAGAAAATAATTATCATTGCAAATCGGTCCAACTTCGAAAGGGTCAATGGATGGCTGATTATCAATCAAAAAATGTTCCTCCTGATAGAGTAGTAACATCATGGCATGAAGAAGGGTATGATTTTTTTCCTAACGGTCGCATTACTGTCCAACAGATTTATCGCTTAACTTCCTCTTTATATAGCCAACTTCTTAATGAACATCTAAAATTAACACCTCATAAAATAAATAAAGAACAATTGTCGTCTCCCGGGGACCGCATGATCGACCAAATGCTCTTCGGAATGTATAAGAGCAATAAACTTACGAAGACTAATTTTTTAGAAAACGCTATTGAGTCATACGAATGGACGTGTGAGGAAACTTCTAGCGGTTATTCCGCTCATGCAAACAGAGGATACATCAAAGGTTGTTTAAATAGAGAAGCTGCTTTACTCTTTGATAGCATCAAAGCTGCAAAACAAGCAGGAGCAAACACATTAGTCACGAAGTACGAAAAAGCACATGACTTACTAATTAAGTTAAAAGACTAT
>CAYYAN010000240.1:0-2589 GCA_964469825.1 uncultured Chthoniobacter sp.
CGTATCATAGAGACTCTTGGCTGTTTGAAGTTGGTTTTTGAGTTGCTGTAACTTTTCTGTGTCTTGAGCAAATTGTTTTGCCATCTGCGCCAAAACACTGGCATCTTCAACAGCCATTTGAGCCATTAGGCGAGAAAATAAATTTATTAAAATAATGAAGGCTATAATGTATTTCATAATTGTTGAACAGGTAGAGTTTCCTCATAAGAAACCGTGTTAATACGAGCTCCTTCTTGAACTTCCTGGGTCATTTCCAATGCAACTTCTTTGTGTTCCTCTTCCTCGCTTGGCTTTTGTAAATTGCGTGCCATCCAATAAAGCGATTTAACAGTATCGCTCCTTCCAAGATCGTAACCTTGTTGTTGTTCTTCTACCTTTTTCTTTTTTGAATGAGATTGAAAAAGAGTCGTTAAAAATCCACCGCCGAGAGCTCCTCCTAATCCGCTGATGGCTGTTGTTTGCAAGTTTCCGTTAGAAGCAGCATATCCAATTCCACCAGCAGCAGCAGCACCAAGACCAGCTCCAGCGCCAGTTTGAACTGCATCTGTAAAAGAAGAACAACTACTCAAGCAAAGCATCATCACTATAGTGCAGGTGAATTTCATATTAGTCTCCTTTCCCTGGTGAAACGTAATTGACACTTTCTCTATCGCTATTTAACGGTCCAGATACGTCAGTATTGTTTTCTGATTTCAAGAACAGTGGAATTCCAACTCCAGCAGTTAACCCAGCTGCCCCTAATGAAAGTCCGATAATACCTAGCGGTTGATTAGTTTTATTTCCTCCAGTCACATTATTGTTGACCGTTGTAACTTGCTGACTGACTCCATTAATCGCTGATAAAATCAATGCTGTACTTTGAGCGCTATCGTCACTGAGTTTATCAGTTTGTTTTTTCAAGCTAGTTACTTGATCAGCAAGACCATTATTTCCTGAAACAGCTCCTTGAAGTGTAGCTATGTCATTTTTAACACCAGCTATATCACTTCCTCTTTGATCAACCGATTTTTGTAAATCTCCAATTGAATTTCGATAATCAATTTCCTCTGCGGATTTAACAGTGTATTTCCATGCTGTTTTATCAGCAGAAACTCGTTCTGGATGATTTCCTCCTACTTTAACAGTTGCAGAAATGGTATGATGCCCAACTTCGAAATGATAAATATCTGTTGTATTTTTTTCGGTATGTTTGCCATAAGCTGCCTTCACAATAAAATAAAGGTTTTGGGCTGCAGTTGCATCAATAAGGGTTGATAAATCTATTTCCCAGTCCTCTCCTCCATAAATCTCATTATATAAAACATCTGCTTCTAACTCTATTTTGTAATTACCTGCCGTTTTTATATCAAACTCCAAAGGCTTGTTAAAATCCCCTACAAATAATTCTGCATGTGCTAGTGATATAAATCCTAGAATAGGTAAAAGTAATATTTGCAATGTCTTCATGGGGGATTAGCTGGTTGATCGTTACATAGGCTGAGATTGGTTTTTAGATTCTTGGATAATTCCTTCCATCACGTTGTCATAATTTCTAAGAGCCTTTGCTCTTTTATCAAAATTGCTTCCAGTGGAATCTGAGCAGTAGAGCAACTCAGGCGTGCAGATGTTGTACATAGTGCCACAGCGAGGTTCTCTGGCATCAAGATGCCAATAAGTAAAAGAAGCATACTTTTTCCCTGCAGGCATGTGCTCTGGAAGAGTGTATCTATTGATACTTTCCTTGGTAGCATTGGGAAGGTTGATCGCGGCAGCAACATCTTCTAAATCATTACGGTCATTCATCGCAGTGATAACAATTTGCTTAGCATTTCCAATAACGATGGGACGAATAGAAGAATTTTTAAAAGATGAGTACTGCTGAACAATGGAGACAATCCAAGTAGAGTATTTGCTGAGCTGTTGATAAAATTCAGCAACGAGTTTTTCTCCACCGGGAATATCCAACAACCGAGCGACTTCCTCAAACACCACACGCTTTCTCGTTCCTCGCGGGAGAGAGATAATGTGTTGCCTTCCATAATTAGCAATTAAAAATCCAGTCACTTCTTTGAGAGAGCTGTCTTGAGAAAGAAGAGCTAATTCAAAATGAGCAATTTTTCCTTTAATAGAGATTGTAGAAGTTCCAGAAACGAGTTTTTGTTTCTCCCAAGGACGAAGCAGAGTAATAAGCGTATTGACCTCATCTTGATCATGAGATCTCAATCGATTCGTTGACATGATTTCGACTAAATCAATATGCGTTGGAAATTCCTCAGGCTTAAAATGAGAAAATGCTACAGCCCTAATTAATTCAGCTTTGGCAGGATCTTTCATGAAATCGGTAATTTCATATTCTGAGAAATTATCGACTTGGTCGTGTTGTCGCTGTGTATGTTCGTTATACTCACTCCAGGCTTCTAAGAAAGTAGCCGTCGCTGACAACTTTTCTTTTTTAAATTTCTCAATTGCCATTGCTTCGCGTGTGAAGCGATCGGCAGCTTCTGGATATTTTAAAACATACTCTTGATAAAATTCCGCGTAAGCTTCCTCCACGTAATGCATCAAGGTAGCAAAACGCAAATTACGTTTATCTTCATCATGAGGAACACC
>CAYYAN010000241.1:0-2568 GCA_964469825.1 uncultured Chthoniobacter sp.
GGGCTTCTTTGCTTAAAGCTGCTTTTTGGCATGTTTCAGCCATTTTGATGTTTCCTTCGGTTTCAGCTTTAGCAGCCCACTCATAATACAATCTCGCTCCAGGATTCTCGGCTGTACCACCACCCCAAGCTTTTGCTATCTCGCCGTGGAGCTCTGCTGCTTTTGGATCCCCTTTTGCAAGAGCCTCTACTTGGGCTTCTTTGCTTAAAGCTGCTTTTTGGCATGCTTGAGCCCTTTGGGTTCTTCCTTCGTTGTGAGCTTCAAAAGCCCACCAATAATACAATTGTGCTCCAGGATTCTCGACTGCATTGTTTCCCCAAGCTTTTGCTATCTCGCCGTGGAGCTCTGCTGCTTTTTGGTCCCCTCGAGTTTTAGCTTCTTGAGCAGCTGCTTTTGCAGCAGCAATTTTCCTTTCAATGTCTTTTAATTTTTTTTGTAAGTTTTCTTTATTGATTCTTTTAAAAACAGCTTGAAGTCGCTCTGCACTCAACGAGGGATAGTTATTGGAGCTGGTCACTGGACTAACAGGAAGAAGATCTTCGATGTTGATATTAGGCTGTTCTACAGCCAGTGCTGCTCTCAGGGCAGCAATAGTAACCATATTTTCGCTTTTGCTTTTTCCTCGTGTGGCCTCTTCTTCCAAAGCCTCGAGCGAAGCGTTTCCAAATTCATCGCGAGTGATAATGAAGCGAACTGCCGTTGGATTTTCAGCAAGAGCTTTTCTAAAATCTGCTAAAGAAAACTCAGCTACTCTGCTCTCTTCAGCCTTTTCAGTCTCTTTAGCATCGTTACCATTTTGTTGATCAGACTGCTCAACAGTAAGTTCTGCTGCCTCATCAATGCCTAAATCAATTGCTTCTCTTTCTCTCTCATGAGCCACACGTTGAGCTTCGACCTCAACTTCCTTTGTAGATCTTCCCTTTCCAGATGATGGATGCTCTTCCATCATCGGAAATGCCTGCAGTCTGATGCTAAAAATCAACGCACATGCAAGGATGTAGATATTTTTTCTCATGCTGGAAATTATTAAAAATCAATGGTTTGATATCAACGACATAAATGCTTTAACACCAAACTTCCAGGGTTACTTCACGGAAGAATATGGGCATAAGATTTTGTTATGAAGTCTACAGTTTATTAACATGCCTGGATATTTTTTTAAGATGATCCTAATTTTTTTCAAAAGTTGTTCTGATTTTCTAGGCAGGCAATTCTTTACGATTCTTTCTAACAAAAGCGCCAGATTTTGGCAGAAGCATTTCACGTGTTTTAGTACACACAGGTCTATTAAAAAGTCAGGACGTAAAAATAGCCTATGCCAAAATAAAGTAGAGTGCCACAAGAGAACTTACGGCGTTATGCTGATGGAGGCATGGAATAGATATGTGATAATCTTAGTACTACATTTGTTTGAAGATTATTTTTTCCGCAAGAGTTTGATGGCGGTTCCAGCTTTCATAGAACGGCGCCAAGATGGCAGAGAAGGTTTATTCTTTTTTTTCTGATGTTCAATTTGGTAAAGCGCATTAGCGAGATGAATAAAATTGTTTCAACTTGTTGAGATGCTTTTTGTTGTTGAAGATGCTGTAGAATTGCTTGATAGATGGTTACAAGTTGGGAGAGTTTTTCTAATATTCGTTCGTTTTGTTGTTCCTGGATGAGGGCCGCGTTATTATTTGCTTCTTGAAGTCGCTTTAGAGCTTGTTGGTAGAGTTCTTGATGCTTGGTCCATTCTGCAAAAAGCTCTTGTCGTCTTGTTTCATTGATTATTAACTCGTTGAAGAGAACGAAATTTTTTCTTCTTATTGACAGCAGATAAGGAAATCCAAATAATTTAACGATGATCCCTCGTTATCTTGACCCTAAAAACGATTTTGCTTTTAAAAAAATCTTTGGTCATCACGCTGACTTGCTCAAGAGTTTTCTCAATGCGATTTTGCCACTGCCGGAAGATTGTATTATCGAACATCTTACTTACCTCACTCCCGAGAGCGTCCCAGACATTGATGGGTTTAAATATACAATTGTTGACGTTCGCTGCTATGACAACCATGGACGTCATTTTATTGTGGAGATGCAGATGCAGAAGGTGAAGTATTTTGTGCAACGAATGCTCTACACCACAGCAGACACCTACACTCATCAGTTAAAGAGTGGTCAGGGTTATGGTCATCTTAGCCCTGTGTATGGATTGGCGCTGATTAATGATGTTTTTACAGAGGAGGAAGAGTGGTATCATCACTACCAAATGACCGATAAAAAAAATCGGACTTTAGATGATATTCAGCTTGTTCTTATTGAGCTTCCAAAATTTAAGCCAACCAGTGTGCCTTTTAAAAGACTTACTGCCTTATGGCTTCGCTTTTTTAGGGAAATTGATGAAGAGACCAGAACTGTTGATCAGAGTTTGCTTGCCGAAGCACCAATCAAACAAGCACTCGATCTCCTGGAAGCCTCGGCTTTTAGTGAGTCAGAGTTGCTCGCGTATAATAAAGTTATAGATTCTATCAGGACTGGCTCAGCGTTAATGGAAGGAAAAATAGAGGAAGCCGAAGCTAAAGGCAAAGC
>CAYYAN010000242.1:0-2560 GCA_964469825.1 uncultured Chthoniobacter sp.
CCTCATTTTTCTCCTGAGGATGATGAGGAGGAAGAGGGTATGGCTGTCAGTGGTGGCGGAATGATGCAAAAGAAAATTAAGACTCCTGCCCTTAAAGCTTTTGGACGGGATCTTACCGAGTTAGCTAAAAAAGGAGAACTTGATCCCGTGATTGGCCGCTCAGAAGAGATTGCACGTGTTGTTCAGATTCTTTGCCGACGCAGTAAGAACAATCCTGTTCTAATTGGAGAGGCAGGAGTCGGCAAGACGGCTATTGCTGAGGGACTTGCTCAAGAAATTGCTCATGGAACAGTTCCTGAAATCCTTTCCAATAAACGCGTTGTTGCCCTCGATTTAGCCCTCATGGTTGCTGGGACAAAATATCGTGGGCAATTTGAGGAACGGATCAAGTACATCATGGAGGAGATCCGTAAAAGTAAAAACGTGATCCTTTTTATCGATGAGCTTCACACCGTTGTTGGAGCTGGTTCTGCGGAGGGGGCTATGGATGCCTCCAACATCATCAAACCAGCACTCAGTCGTGGCGAACTTCAGTGTATTGGGGCAACGACATTAAGCGAATATCGCAAGTATATTGAAAAAGATAGTGCTTTGGAACGTCGTTTTCAAACCGTGAAAGTTGAAGAGCCATCTGTTGAAGAAGCTATTCTCATTTTGAAAGGGTTGCGTCCTAAATACGAAGCTCACCACAAAGCCGTAATTAATGACATTGCTGTTGAAACAGCAGTTAAATTGGCTGATCGATATATTACAGCTCGCTTCTTGCCAGATAAAGCAATTGATGTCATGGATGAAGCTGGTGCTCGTGCGCGCATTGCAGGAATGATTCCGCCACCTGATATTAAAACGATCGAAGCTGAAATGGATAAGATTCGTTTAGAAAAAGAAGGAGCGATTAAAGTACAAGATTTTGAAAAAGCAGCCTCATTACGTGATGCTGAAAAAGCAGTGAAAGAAAAATGCGATGCTCTTATTAATGCATGGCAAAAAGAACGAAAAGAGCAAGAGGTTCTCGTAGGAGAGGAAGAAATCATGCATGTGATTTCTAAAATGACTGGAGTGCCACTGCAACGAATGGAGAAAAAAGAAGCAGAGCGGCTTTTGGGCATGGAAAATGAGATGAAAGCAAAGGTCATTGGGCAAGAGGAAGCAGTGACTGCGATCAGCAAAGCATTGCGTCGATCTCGCGCTGATCTCAAAGATCCACGCCGTCCTATCGGCTCCTTTGTTTTCCTCGGACCTACAGGTGTTGGAAAAACATTTTTAGCACGGACATTGGCTGAATTCATGTTTGGTGATCCTGATTCTATGATTCAGATCGATATGTCGGAATACATGGAAAAATTTACTTCTTCGCGAATGATTGGCTCTCCGCCTGGATATGTTGGTCATGATGAGGGAGGACAGCTTTCTGAGGCAGTGCGTCGTCGGCCTTATTCTGTGGTGCTCTTTGATGAAATTGAAAAAGCGCATCCTGATGTGATGCACTTAATGTTGCAAATTCTCGAAGAAGGAAAAGTTACGGATAGTCAAGGACGTAAGATTGATTTTAGAAACACAATCATTATCATGACTTCTAATGTTGGTGCCGAGCTAATTAAGAAGCAGAACGTGATGGGATTTGGCGCCCCTAACTTGACGGATGATCATGAAGCATTGCGTGAAAAATTGATGGAAGAAGCTAAAAAAACTTTTAAGCCTGAATTTTTAAATCGTCTCGATGATGTGATTGTCTTTCATCCTCTCGATAAATCAGCACTTACAAAGATCATTGATCTAGAAGTCGCGAAAGTCGTAGCCCGAATCAAAAATAAAGATATTCATGTTAAGCTTAATAAGGCTGCTCATGAGCTCTTGATTGAAAAGGGATACGACCCAACTTATGGTGCTCGTCCGATGCGCCGTGCCGTTGAGCGACTTTTAGAAAATCCAATGGCCGAAGAGATATTGCGTGGCACTATCAAATCGGGGGATCATGTTTCTGTGAAACGCGATGGAGAGAAGTTTTCTTTTCATGTAAAAGTAAAAGCGACTGAAAAAGTAGCGACTGCTTAGCCCAGATATTTCATCACTCTCGCGACGAGAAGGCCGCGAAGGCTGATGGGGCAAGGCAGGTTTCGAATATAACGTTGAGCAGTATGCATGCATACTGCTCATTCCCGCGAAGGCGGGAACTAACGCAGCAGCCATCGGCGTTCCCGGCTTTCGCAGTAGAGAGGGATGAAATATTCAGGCTAAAAACAAGAAAAGACTTCTTCGATGCTTGTTGTCTTCATTAAATTTTCTCCCCAATAAGAAAGCTTCTCGCTATCCGCTTTCTCAATCATGTTCAAGTGATCTTGGGTAACTTGATTGGGAAAGCGAAGATGGAGTTGTTTAACCAGTAAAGAGCGAAATGCTTTTCGTTCTTCTTGCCGACCTTCAGCATGACCTTGTTGCAATCCCTGTTCTAATCCCTGTTGCAATCCCTGTTGCAATCCCTGTTGCAATCCCTGTTGCAATCCCCTTTTTAATCCCTTTTGTTCACCATCGTCAAAGGCTGTTAGAATAGTGCTTCGCG
>CAYYAN010000243.1:0-2558 GCA_964469825.1 uncultured Chthoniobacter sp.
TTTTTAGGTGAGGTGGCTGAGTGGTCGAAAGCAGCGCTTTGCTAAAGCGCCGTACTGTAAAAGGTACCGAGGGTTCGAATCCCTCCCTCACCGTTTCCTCCTTTGCTTTCGATTATGTCAAAGTGAAGTTGAAAAAATCGCCTCGACCTCGACAGCAGCTCCTAATGGAAGAGAAGAGACCCCAACCGCTGCGCGAGCGTGCTTTCCAGCATCACCTAGAATCTCAACAATTAAATCGGAAGCTCCATTAATAATTTTGGGATGAGCGGTAAACTCAGAAGTTGCATTTACAAAGCCCGTAATTTTAAGGCAGCGCTTGATTTTATCAAGAGAACCTAAGGCTGCTTTTGCTTGTGCTAAAATATTGAGCATGCAATGTCGTGCGGCTTCTATTCCTTCTTCTTCAGAAACAGCGGCTCCAAGCTGCCCTGTCACTTTAATGTGTCCATTTTCATAAGGAAGCTGGCCTGAAACAAAGAGGAGCGATCCATCAATCATACAAGGAACGTAGTTAGCAAGAGGCTTTGAGACGATGGGTAGTTTGAGTTGCAGGCTGATGAGTTTTTTTTCGATGTCATTCATAATTTTTCTTTCTATGTTTTCTTATTCAACAATCTCACGAACTAATTTACAAATATCCGCACATTGTTGTGGACTTTTTTCAGGTTTGCTGCGGGAGAGGCAGCTTAACAAAGCTAATAAATTGAGCAAATCAACACGATGAGACCAATTTTCAGGCATAGAGATTCCTTGACTCTGTAGTCCTGCCAAAAAGGAGTTTTCAAAAATAGGAGGCATCTGATGACGATAGCGCAACATATTACTGATATCACAAAAGATAGTTCCAGAAAAAGGAGATTCCCAATCTAAAACGCCAGTAACTTTCCATTCTCCTTCAATTTGATCAACTAAAAGATTATTCGCATCAAAATCACCATGAACAAAACTTGTTTCTTCTCCCGTAGGAAAGAGGTTTTTATGCCGTTTCGTAAATTGTTGAATCTTTAAAAGAGTAGAATTATTATAATGAAATAAGATGTGTTCTTTTTTTAAAAAGAGATCCATGAAGTGAAGATATCCCTCTTGAGAACAACCTCCAACAAAAATCATTTCTCGATTAAAAGTCCCTGAGCAAGGAAATTTAAAATTAGCAATACGAGAGAGCGTCACACCAACAGCAAACATCATTTTTTCGATTTCATGGCTTGCAGGATTAGAAAGTAAAAAATCACGCAGAGACTTTCCTGGCATGCATTGAGAAATAGAAAATTGATATTCTTCATATTGACCAATGTAGTGAACACATGGCATCGGAACTCTATTATTTAACAAACGATAACTGAGGCGCTCCATGAAAGGTGCATCTTCAGTTGAAAAATAGATTCGCAAAATGAGAGGAGGAACGCCTGCTTCATCAATCTGGAGCTTTATATTGAGATTAGAGCAACCTTCAGGTATCAATTCATAAGAAAGCAATTTATTATGTGGCATTGCTTGTTGTATCATGCCTTCAATAACAGCTGTTGGCACTTTAAATAATTCCGTTGCCCGTTCCCAGTTTTTTCTAAAGATCATAGTACATGATAGGCTTGCATAGCCCTTGATCGCGACACTTGAAGATCCACAATAGGAAAAGGATAAGTTTTTCCTAAAATAATTCCAGCATCATTCAAAATAGTTTGAGATGCTTCCCAGGGAGCAAAAAGAAATTTTTTAGAGAGATTTCTTAATTCAGGCAAAAACTGCCGTATATAAACTCCATCAGGATCAAATTTCTTGCCCTGCAAAATAGGATTGAAAATTCTAAAATAAGGAGCTGCATCAACACCACAGCCTGCAACCCACTGCCAGTTAAGGCTGTTAGTAGCAAGATCAGCATCAACAAGACAATCGTAAAACCAAGCAGCACCATCTCGCCAATCGATTAATAAATTTTTTGTTAAAAAAGAAGCGACAATCATCCGCACGCGATTGTGCATTGTTCCTGTTTGCCAAAGTTCTCGCATTCCTGCATCGACGATCGGAAAACCTGTTTTTCCTTGCTGCCAGGCCTGCAGAAAAACTTCATCGTGATGCCATGGAAAACGATCAAACTTCAATTGAAAATTTTTCCAAGGAAGTTCCGGGAAATGAAAAAGTTGATAGTAAGAAAATTCACGCCAAGCAAGTTCTCGCAAAAAAGCATCGCCATCCCTTTTTGATGTTTTGGAAGCGATTTCACAAGTAGCATCCCAAATTTGATGTGGTGAAATTTCTCCAAAATGAAGATGAGGGGATAGGCGTGATGTTATCGAGAGCGCAGGCAAATCACGATTTTTTTGATAGCCGATGAGATCGTTTTTTAAAAAAGAAGAGAGTCGTTGATGCGCTGCTTGTTCTCCAATATGCCAATAATCATCCAATTTCTCATGCCATGGAATGTTTGAAAGCAGCTGCAGAGAGTCAATGGTTTTACTGCTGTTTTCATCTTTCATCAACTGCATTGCTTGAGGTGCTAGCAGAGGAGGTCGAATCGAACTGCCTTCTGAAAGAGCCTCACGATAAAACGGAGTGAAGAC
>CAYYAN010000244.1:0-1709 GCA_964469825.1 uncultured Chthoniobacter sp.
GTTTATTGCTGGAGTCGTCTCTTTGGTGCGACTAACAACGCCATGCATCGGATCTTTTTCTGTCAGAGATCTGTTTTTATTAATCGGAGGATTGTTTTTGTTAGCCAAAGGAGTTTTTGAACTTTATGACATGCTCTTTGCTAAAGAAAAACACGAGATCAAACATGCCGTTGGAAAAAATGCTCTAACAGCAGCAGTCATACAAATCATCATGCTCGACTTGCTTTTTTCTATTGATTCAGTGATTACTGCAGTGGGATTAACTCGTCATCTTATGATTATTATTGCTGCGGTGATTCTCTCTTTCCTTGCTGTTTTGTGTTATATGGGACCACTCGGAGAATTTATTTTAAAATATCCGTCGCTCAAAATTTTAGCATTGACGTTTTTAGTACTTATTGGCGTTAACTTGATTTTTCAAGGATTACGATATCATTTTTCAGAAGAAGGAATCTATATTGCAATTGTTTTTGCCGCTGTAGTCGAATTGTTGCAGATGCTTTATCAAAAGAATCACAACGCTTCAACTTGATCTGATGTCCCTAGTAAAACTCCTCAGTACTGATTTTGATGGTACTTTAATTGATGCATCATTAAATTTAGTATCATCTTTTCCTCCTAAAGAAAGTTGTTCTCCACTGCTCTCTACAGAGCTAGAAAAGATCATGCAACAAGGTGCTATCTGGGTGATTAACACAGGACGGCCACTAGATTTGCTGCTTATGGGTTTAGAGCATTTTAATGCGCCAATAAAACCTCACTATTTTATTACTAATGAGCGTCATATTTATCGATATCATGAAAATGGTGATACAGAACCCCTGAAAGATTGGAATCAACGCTGTGATGAAGAACACGACCTGCTTTTTAAAAAGTCAGGAGTATTTTTTGAACAAGTGCATCAACTTATTGCTGAATATGGAGAGAATGCAACCTTTTTAGAAAGTGCTAGCGGTATTCCAGAGGAGCTTTTGGTAAGAGATGAGGTGTTACTGGATGAGCTTTCAGCTAGAATTTTAGCACTTCCAGGACGCCCCCAAGAATTTACTTTTCAACGGAGTCATGTTCATCTTCATTTTTGCCATGGATCTTACAACAAGGGATCCTCGCTCAGTGAACTCAGTCGCCTTGTATCCATTAAGCCTAGACATATCCTTGCCATTGGTGATTATCACAATGACATTGCAATGCTCACAGGTGAGGTTGCCGCCATGGTTGCTTGTCCTTCGAATGCTCATGACGTTGTGAAAGAAACAGTCAAAAAAGTCGGTGGACATGTTTCGTTGCATCCAAGTAGTCGAGGAACCGCAGAAGCCATTGGAATTTATCGAAAATGGGGGTCAGGCTTCAAATTTCAAATTTTATAAAAAAATGTTCTCTATTACTAGAAAGGTAACGGCTGCAAAGCTAGGGAAAATCAAATCCTCAAGCCAATTAGAAAATTAATAAACTGGCACCAAAATACGGAAACTACGGAACCGACCCCTTTTTCGACCCCTTTTTCAAATCAAGCAGCGGCAGTTATTCTGCCATCAACTTGACGAGAGCAGCAAGCCACAGACCACTGTCGATGTTTTCAAGCATTGCTGGCTTTGCTCCACGCATTCCCTAGATAGGGAATGCGTTCGCGATAATGATCACCTACTGCTGTCTTTCAAAATCACTGCCCCATATCAGTTGCTTCAAAATCTGTCGTATTTTTCCCATTT
>CAYYAN010000244.1:1719-2550 GCA_964469825.1 uncultured Chthoniobacter sp.
TTAAAAGACGGTCGTCTGTGCTTTGGAAGTAAAGCGCCCACCCTTTCTCATCGCTCGTAGGAGAGGATTTAATATGATGATTTAGAAATTTTGTATCGTTTCCATCTAGATCACATCTCAACAAACTGTTATCAATGCCTTGAAAGAAAATATAACTAGGACTCCACAACCAGGGCTGGCCGATCAGAACAAGCGGCTGAGAGAGGGTGTAATTTTTTAAAAAAGTCACTTTTGCTGTGTTGTTAGCATTAATTTTTAAAAGCCGATTATCAGTTGCTTGAAAATAAAGGGAATCATAGAGACTAAACAGGGCACTTCCAAGCACTGGTGCAGAAGCTATTCCCTCATACAAGCAATCAGCATCGCTTCCATCATCAAAATAAGATCGCATAAGTCGATGATCTGCATCTTTAAAATAGGTAATAGAATAAGGCAAAGCACCTGAGGACACTCCCGCTGCACCCTTAATACATTTAACAGAGTTACGAGAAAAGAAAAACCGTGCTGCAAGATTATCGTTTAACAAAGTTAGCTTTTGACCATTTGTCTTTATTTCATAAATACGATCATCAATGCCTTCAAAAAAAATCCAGCCATCATCAGTAACACTAGGAGAAGACTTGAGATAACAATTTAAAAAGGTCAAATCCTTGCCATTCGTTCGGATTTTATAAAGGCCATTATCCTTCGTGGCATCTTGATCATCCGCTCGCTGAAAATAAATCCAATCATTATTCACACATGGCACAGAATGTATTTTGATAGGATTTTGAGCTGCAGCCCAGCTGCTCACTAAGCCAGCAAGCATTTGGAGTAGGATAAGAAATAGAA
>CAYYAN010000245.1:0-2510 GCA_964469825.1 uncultured Chthoniobacter sp.
AGACGGCGCGCTTTGAACAAATTCCTGCAAGTGGTGAATCAAAATAGCTTTGATGATTCATAGCAAGAATCAATGAGCCTGATTCGATCATACGTTCAGGGTTAATTACGCGGAAATGAAAGAACGTTCGAGCGATGATCTTGGAGAGAGTGTAGAAAAAATAGTAGGTGAATCGCATAGGACATTTTTTAAAAAGGCTAAAATCGCGCATTGCGGCGTCGCTTTACGTATTCATATACGCTCAGCTCCTTGCGCTCTTCGAGTCCTGGTACTCCATCGATTCTATCTCTTTTTTAGACAGGTGCTCCATCTTATTATTCTCTTTTTTTCAAAGGAAATGACATTTTCATTTTCTCCATCATTTTTTCAATTGTTTCATGTGTTTGAAAAATCGTGAGATTGGAAGTGTCGATAACGATGGCTCCCTCAGGAATGACCAGAGGAGCGGTTTTGCGTGTACTATCTTGATGGTCGCGCTGTGTGACGTTGTCAATGATTCCTTGATAAGAGCGACGCCAAGCTCGTACTTCGGGAGAGGCATCGAGATAAAATTTATATTTTGCTTCCGGAAAAATGACGGAGCCAATATCGCGTCCCTCCATTACGAGGTCATATTCATCGGCAAGAGCGCGGAATCGCGTGAGGAGAAAATTTCTTATAACAGGCAATGCTGCTAGTGGAGACACTAGCATGTTGACGGCATTATCATTGAGGTGAGGTGTTACATCATAGTTATCAATGAAAAGATGCAACCCGTCATCGAAGATTTTATGTTGAAAAGAAAGTTGCTGAAGCCAATCAAAAATCGCTTCAGATTGAGACAGGTCAATTCGATCACGGTTTACAGCCCATGCTAGAGCGCGGTAAAAATGCCCAGAGCTCACGAAAAGATAGCCTAGCTTTTTAGCGAGGACCTCCCCAGCAACGCTCTTACCTGAAGCAGCTGGGCCATCGATGGTGACAACTTGATGAATAGACATAGGAAAAAGAGTAACGAGTGGCAAATATCAAATAGCGAGCAAAACAATGTTCTTTAAAAAAATATTAAAAAGATCGAAGGTGTCACAGAAAAAAGTACTTAGTAGAATAAATATTCGGGGTAACCTTTACTTGTTACTCACCAGATTTTGCAGTTCTGCTGCAAAAGAAGGATAAGAAGTAGCTATGCAAGTAGCATTATCGATAGTGCTCTCTCCTTCTGCAAAAAGAGAGGCAATAGAAAAAGCCATAGCGATACGATGATCACCAAAACTTTTCAAAGCTGTGCCCTGAAAGCAGCTTCCACCCTTGATTTCAAGTCCATCAGGATATTCTACAACAGAAACTCCCATCGCTCTGAAATTGTGAACAAGGGCCGTGATACGATCGGTTTCTTTCACCCGTAACTCTTGAGCATTTCGAATGATAGTAGTTCCTTTGGCTAAGGCGCCAGCAATAGCAAGAATGGGAAGTTCGTCAATAAGCCCAGGAATTTCTTTTCCCTCCATAATGGTTCCGACAAGTGAAGAGCCATGAATGATAATCTCACCGAAAGGTTCAGCGGAGGAGTCAGTTCCCTGATTCATTTTTATGTTTGCTCCCATACGCCTTAAAACATGAAGAAAGCCGGTGCGCGTGGGATTGAGTCCAATATTTTTAATCTTCAAACATGATTCTGGGCGTGCTGCGGCTGCAAGGATCCAAAATGCCGCGCTAGAGATGTCGCCTGGGATCTTGACGTTACAAGCTTGAGGTATTTGAGGTCCTGTGAGAGAAATTTTTTTCGCAGATCCTATTTTTGTCTCGTTAAAAGAAAGTTGAAAGAGTTCAAAAAGTCGTTCAGTGTGATCACGCGTAGATATTGGTTCAATGATGTTAGTTGTTCCTTTTGCAAAAAGGCTAGCGAGTAACAAAGAGCTCTTGAGCTGAGCACTTGCAATCGGAAGGGTGTAGTTTTGAAGAGAGCTAAGTTGACTATTCCCGCCAATAATGAGAGGAGGACGATCATTTATTCCTTCAGCATCAATTAATGCTCGCATCTGGCACAGTGGTGTTATGATCCTCTTCATGGGGCGCTGTGAGAGAGAAGCATCTCCAACGAGTCGTGAGGAAAATGATTGGGCGGCTAAAAGCCCGGCTAGGAGTCTCATCGTTGTTCCTGAATTGCCACAATCAACAGCGTGTGATGTCGGAAAAAAGTTGCCTCTGTGTCCATGAACGCTGATTTTTTCTGAGTCTAGCGATTTGATCTGGACTCCGAGTTGTTCTAACGCTCGGCGTGTTGAATGTACATCTTCTCCATCGGATAAATTTTTCACGATCGATGTTCCCTCGCTTATCGCAGCAAGCATCAAAGCGCGATGAGAAATGCTTTTGTCTCCAGGGACTATGATGCGGCCGCAAAAGGGAGCAAAGGTTGGAATGATTTTAAAGCTCAAGAAAAAGAAAATGATGAACTGATGGAATCTAGAATCCAGTTAACCCGGATATTTCATCACTCTCGCGACGAGAAAGCCGCGAAGGCTGATGGG
>CAYYAN010000246.1:0-2508 GCA_964469825.1 uncultured Chthoniobacter sp.
CGTAGGCGGGAAACTAGCCACTGTGGAGCTTGAATGTTGCTTTCGAATCATGAAAAGACTTGCCGTTAATCCGAATATTTCATCCCTCTCTACTGCGAAAGCCGGGAACGCCGATGGCTGCTGCGTTAGTTCCCGCCTTCGCGGGAATGAGCAGTATGCATGCATACTGCTCAACGTTATATTCGAAACCTGCCTTGCCCCATCAGCCTTCGCGACTTTCTCGTCGCGAGAGAGATGAAATATCCGAGTTAAGATCTCCCTTGAAAAAATACGTTTCAATATTTCTACGAACGACGAACTACGAACGACGGACTAGCGTCGCATCATATTCTTGGTGTCTTCTCTTTATTAGCCTGAGCGTTTTTATCTTTCTATGTTGGAAAGATAAAAAACTGCCTTTTCCTGAGCTTTCAGCTCCTCCTGTAATCAAAATTTACAAAAAGTCGTGTGAAAATAGTCTTGAGTGCAAGATAACATCTTTATCAGCATCCCATATTCATTCTTCTAAAAAACCTGCGCCGCTTGATGCACCTTCGCAAGAAGAACTACAAGAATTTCCTGGAGCGCGTGTTGTTGAAGCTGCTGAAATTGAAGGGAACAATCATGGAGAAAAAATACGGATGCGGATTTTAGAAACACATTTCAAAACTCCATACATCAGAACAGAAGAGATTATTGATCAGGCTTCAGGATCCTTATTGCATCGGAGTGAGATGGCAGCAACGCATCTTCTTGTTCGATTGCCTCCAGAAGAGGATCCTGAATCTTTTCTGAATCAGCTTGGTTCTGATGTCATCGGACTAGAACGAGTGACAATGAAAGATTCGTTATATCGATTGCAGTTGGGATCGCATTCGTTAGCAGTTTTGCCTCGAGTGCTCGATGAGATTGTTCAAAAAAAATTACCCCTTCTCAGTAGAGAACCTGATGTTTTAGTGCATGCATCAATGATTCCAAATAATCCATTGTACAGCCAACAATGGTATCTTCATCGGCAAGCTGCACACATTAACGGGCCATTGGATTATCGAATTTTTAATTCAGGCATCGATGCTTGTGATGCATGGAATATCAGAACCTCTGCTCAGTCTGTTGTCGTTGCAGTTATTGATACTGGGATTCGTTATACACATGAGGATCTTGCTGCGAACATGTGGCATGAAAATAATCCGATTGATGGAACTATTTATGGATGGAATTTTTCAGTAAAAAATGATGATCCTAAAAAAAGCGATCCTATGGATGGCCTTGGTCACGGATCTGCTTGTGCTGGGATTATTGGGGCTGTTGGTAATAGTAGAGTTGGAGTGGTGGGTGTTGCTTGGAATGTCAAACTCATGGCGCTGAAATTTTTGAATGATGAAGGAAGTGGAACAGGACAGATTAGTGATGCTGTTTGTTCTATCGATTTTGCATGTGAGCATGGAGCTCAGATTTTGAACTGTAGCTGGGGGTATGTTCCTTTTGAAGAAAATCAAAAAGCGAATAATCCCATTTGTGCTACTGATTCAACAGCTCTGGCAGCAGCCATGAGTCGAGCTCAGAGTCAAGGTGTCATTGTTGTTGCTGCAGCAGGAAACGAAGGCAAAGATAATGATGTGGCTCCAGAATATCCAGCCAACTATTCACTCGATAATATTATTTCCGTAGCTGCAACGACAGAAGATAATGAGCTCGCTTGGTTTTCAAACTATGGTGCAACAACAGTTCATATAGCCGCTCCCGGAGAAGAAATATTTTCAACCTGGGCAAGAAGTGATTCTGATTATATTACCGATCAACCAAGAGGAGAAATTTTGGGCGATCAAGCCCTTGATCTTAATAAACAGCCAGAAGGAACTTCACTCTCTGTGCCTCAAGTTGTTGGCGCATTAGCCCTCCTTAAAGCCGCATTTCCGGAGGAAAAAAATTATCGGAAGTTCATCCGGCAAGTGATTGATACGAGTGATAAAATTCCTTCACTGACAGGAAAAATGGTTGGTGGAAAATTAAATTTATCAAGAGCTTTAGCGGATCCCCTGAAGTAATCAGAGTTAACCCGGATATTTCATGGTAATTCTGCTGTGGCTTGCGAGAGCCAGGTGTATACTGCGTCAGTCTAGGATTGCTTCTCGGGCAGTATGAAACATACAGCCGTCGTCGCAATCCGTCGCCTTCCTTGTCTACATCAGGCTGCGCGGCGCCTCGCGACGAATTACGATGAAATATCCGGGTTAAGCTTTCAACCTGCTAAAAAGCCCCCCGTAACGAAAGCGTGTTGAGGCATTGTGAACGGCCGTCGTGAAAGCTTTTTTTTGGCCTACCAGCATTACAAGTCTGCGGCCGCGTGTGAGGCCTGTGTAGAGAAGGTTGCGTTGCAATAGAAGATATTGCTGCATGGCAAGTGGCATGAGGACGACAGGAAATTCAGAGCCTTGGCTTTTATGAATGGTAATGGCATAGGCGAGGGTGAGCTCATCAAGTTCAGAAAAGTCATAAACAATCTTACGGTTGTCAAAGTGAACTGTG
>CAYYAN010000247.1:0-2493 GCA_964469825.1 uncultured Chthoniobacter sp.
TCAATAACTGATTCACAAACGAATGAATAAGTTTTTTCCATGAAATACATATCCACAAAATTTTACTTTCTTTCTACAATAGAATTACTTATTTCAAAATTATCTCTACTTTCCTTACACGCATTGGAGTTAACCCGGATATTTCATGAAAAATCGAGAGCGGAAGCACGAGCGCTATATCTGATAACATAAGTAATGACGACGCTGTCAGCGTATTACCAAGAACAAGTCCTATAATCCAAATAATGAGCGAAGATGGCATGAGGCTTTTTACGAAAGGCTTATTTTTATTGACACTCAGATGATTTTCTGTTTGATCGGTTCATGCCAAAATTTAAAAAAAAATCGGAAAAGAGAGACTTTGACAACCCTTGGAAATATGCATTGAGGCTTTTCCTCGAAAAATTCATGAATTTTTGCTTGCCGCGGCTTGCTCTTCCTATTGATTGGTCTCGAGGTTATGAATCCCTGGACAAAGAACTCCAAAAAATTATTCCCACTTCACAAATTGGAAAACGCATTTCTGATTTGCTTTTTAAGGTGTGGCTTAAGAATGGCGAGGAAAAATGGATTTTGATTCATTTAGAAGTTCAAAGCCAAAAAAGCAATGACTTTGCTCATCGAATGTTTATCTACAGTTATAGAACTTATGATCAATACCAAAAGCCTGTTGTCAGTATTGCTCTCTTGCTTGATAACGACTTTTCTTGGAGGCCAGATTCTTTTTTTATAGAAGATCCATTAACTCAAGAATACTATCTGCATTTTCGTTATCATGTCGTAAAGCTTCTCGATTACAAAACCAGAAAAGAAGAACTGTGCAAGCGCAACGATCTTTTTGCTATGATGATTCTTGCTCAATTAACGGTCATGGAAACCAAAAAAAATCCAATACAACGAGTGCAACACAAATTGGCTTTAATTCGAGCTTTACTAAATCTCGGCTTGACAAACGAAGAAACGCGAGGCTTACTTACTTTTATCGATTGGCTTATAATTATTCCTGAAGATCTTATGTTAACGTATAAAGAAGAAATCCAAGAAATAACTGATGAATGGGAGATTCCTTATGTTAGCACTTTCGAAAAAATCGCTCGCATCGAAGGCAGACAAGAGGGAATTCGGATGCTTGTTGATAAGCAAATAAGACGTCGTTTTCCAAAAACGGTCACAACACAGCATCTTCATCTTATCAACAAAGCTAATGTTGATACACTTGCTTGCTGGGCAGAAAAATTGATCGATGCAAAAACAATTGAAGAAGTTTTTGCTGTTTCATGACCCTCCTCACCTGTAATCTCCCCAACATCAAAAAGCTTCGCAGTGGAAAGGTCCGGGAAGTTTTTGATCTCGGCAATTGTATTCTTTTTGTAACAACCGATCGCATCTCTGCTTTTGATTCGGTTTTTCCAAATGGCATTCCAGGAAAAGGGAAAATTCTCAATCAATGTTCCGCCTTTTGGTTCGAGTATTTTAAAAGCGGCTCTCTTGTAGAACTCGCTGCTGTCAATGCAGAGTCACAAGCCTCCAACACACAGGAACGCAGTGTGTATGGAGACACTCGAGCAGAGAGTACCGGAGCGACGCAGCAATGCACGCCAGTAGTAGAGTTGTCCATGAGACCTGAGATTCCCAATCATCTCATCACTACAGATCTTGAAAAATATCCCACTGAGCTACAACCTTATCTAGAGATACTCGAAGGTCGGTCCATGATTGTAAAAAAGACCACTCCACTTCCCGTCGAGTGCGTCGTCCGTGGCTATCTCGCAGGAAGTGGCTGGAAAGAATACCAAGAATATGGCACGCTTGCTGCCATCAAACTCCCTAAGGGGCTTCGCAATGCTGAAGCATTGCCAGAACCAATGTTCACGCCGAGCACCAAAGCCGAAGAGGGTCACGATATCCCTATCACCTGGGAACAATGCTGTGAACTGATTGGCCAAGAACAAGCCGAACAAGTACGCGCAATGAGCCTTCAGCTTTACACTGAAGGAGCTCGCTATGCTCGAGAACGCGGTATTATCATCGCTGATACCAAATTTGAATTTGGACTCCTCGATGGCAAAATTATTCTTATCGATGAATGCATGACTCCCGATTCCTCGCGCTTCTGGCCGATCGATGAATATGAAATTGGGAAAAATCCGCCCAGCTTTGATAAACAATTTTTGCGAGACTATCTTGAATCATGTGACTGGAATAAGCAGCCACCGGCTCCGGAGCTACCTCCAGAGATCATTGCTAAAACTGCTTCAAAATATCAGGAGGCGTTTGAGCGACTAACAGGAAAAAAATCATCAGAAGAATAGCCATAAAGAACCCAAAGAGAAAATCGATCTTTAATTTTTTATTTTTGATTTTCTTTGGATTCTTTTTGGCCAATTGCTTTTATTCCATGCCCAATTCTATTGAAACTTTTCTTCTGTACTTAGCAACTGAGCGAGGTCTTTCTACCAATTATCAACTCTCGACGCGTGCTTCTCTCGAACA
>CAYYAN010000248.1:0-2257 GCA_964469825.1 uncultured Chthoniobacter sp.
TTCAAGGATTGAAGAAAGTTGGCGGTTGAGTTGAAAAGCATTGTTACTGCCATATAAGGTAGGATCTGCTAATTTGCTTTCGATTTCTTTTTTCTCGATTTCTAAAGCAGCGATTTCTTCTTCAAGTGTTGCTATCTCTTTTTCAAGATCACGTCGTGCTTTATTAGCTGCCTTACGAAGTTCAGCTTCAGCTTTGCGTTGAGCTTTAATTTCTTTGAGGCCCATTTTTGGCTGAGTCGAAGTTACTGAGGTTGCTTGATGAGGTTGGTGATTGCTTAGTGACTGGGCATTGCCAGGAGAGACAAGAGCGGCGCGTGCAGATGAGGAACCTGATTTTTCTAAATAATATTGATAGTCTCCAGCATATGGTGTGAGTTTTCCTGCATTAATGTGAAGTACTGATGTTGCGAGAGCTCGGATAAAATGGACATCGTGACTGACAAACATTAAAGTCCCTTCATATTGTTTGAGCGCTCCAATGAGGGCATCAATACTAGGCATATCAAGATGCGTTGTTGGTTCATCAAGAAGTAAAAAATTAGGAGGATTAAGCAAAAGTTTGACGAGAGCGAGTCGGCTTTTTTCACCACCACTCAAAACGCTGACAGGTTTAAAAACATCTTCTCCGCGAAATAAAAAAGATCCAAGGATCGTGCGCGCTGCTTGCTCTGGTACAGGCTTTTCAATATCCATTGCTTCCTGAAGCACGGTGTGACGCATATTCATCATCTCTGTGCGATGTTGGGCAAAGTAGCCAATTGAAGCATTGTGACCTAATTCATAAATGCCAGATTCAATCGGAATAATCTGGCCAAGAATTTTCAAGAGTGTTGATTTTCCTGCGCCATTAGGGCCAACGAGCACGGTACGTTGACCACGTTCAATTTCGAGGTTCAGATTTTCATAAACAACATGAGAACCATAGGCCTGCTTGATTCCAGTCAGGCGCGCTACGCGTTGTCCGCTGCGCACTGGTTGTGGAAATTTAAAATGAACAGTGGCTTCATCCCGTTCAGGCGGATCGATTCGTTTCATTCGTGCGAGCTGTTTGATGCGGTCTTGAGCTTGTGTAGCTTTGCTCGCTTTGGCACGGAAACGATCAATGAAGCGTTGAATTTCGGCAATTTCCCGTTGCTGGTTTTTATAAGCAGCAAGTTGTTGTTCATCACGTGCTGCTTTTTGCTCTAAAAATGAGTCGTAATTACCGCGATAGTGATGAAGTTTGCGATGAGCAATGTGAAGCATTGACTCACAAATCACATTGAGAAACTCTCGATCGTGTGAAATCGCAAGAATAGCACCGCTATAATTCATGAGATAGTTTTGAAACCAACCAAGTGACTCAAGATCAAGATGGTTCGTTGGTTCATCAAGCATGAGGAGATCAGGCTCCATCACAAGAAGTCGCGCGAGATGAGCTCGCATGATCCAGCCACCACTCATGGTGCGAGCTTGGCGATTAAAATCGCTTTCGCGAAAAGCGAGGCCGCTCAAAATTTTCTTGGCTTTAATTTCCAGAAGATGTCCCTCATTTTCTGCAAAGAGAGCTTGGCCTTCATGGTGCATGGGATCATCTTCATCGGGGTGATCACGTAACAATGCTTGTGCTCTTTCCATTTCAGGGGAGATGCTGCAAGCGAGTTCTAAAATTGTTTCGTCTCCGGAAGTTGCGCTTTCTTGAGGAAGAAAGCCGATCTTAACATTACGTTCAAGCGCAATCGTTCCTGAATCAGGAGAAGCCTCTTTAAGAATGAGAGAAAAAAGAGTAGACTTACCTGCACCATTGGCACCAATGAGGCCGATACGATCACCGCGATTAACTTGAAGCGACGCTTCTTCAAAAAGAGAACGTCCGCCGAAAGATTTGGAAAGATTGGAGGCTGTGAGCATGGAGAAAAGGAATGAAAGAATAGCCGTAAGAGAGCAGAAAGCAAGGAAGAGAATGCCGACAAAAGATCGTAAAGAACGCAAGAATCAAAAAACTCTGGCAGAAAATTTTCTTTGAGCTCTTTGCTTTCTTTTATAGGTATTTCTTTAATTTTTTTATTTCCAACTCATAAATGGATGAATAGCGAGATTTGAATTCGCATAGCGCGGATCATCGCTTACTTCCTGGCCGATCCAGGATGGCTTGCTAATTAGGCTTTCCGGATGATCAAGTTCAACTTCAGCAATGATCAAGCCTTCGTTTTTACCATGAAATTCATCAACTTCCCAAGTCATGCCTTCGTGTAAAATTTTATAGCGTGTCTTAGTG
>CAYYAN010000248.1:2267-2489 GCA_964469825.1 uncultured Chthoniobacter sp.
GACTGTGAGAAAAGCCTTTCTCCCTTGTGTGCGCACGCGAATCGTGGGATGCGGATATTGAGATAGGTAGCCTTGGCAATAGGCTTCGCCAATAGCTCCATAACGCCAAGCGTCACTCGTTACTAAAAACTTTCGTTCTATTTCAATTCCCATCGAGGGAGTATACAAAAAATGGAGCCTCTGGGGAAGGCTCCATTTTCGTGAGGCAGGAAGGGATACTTC
>CAYYAN010000249.1:0-2480 GCA_964469825.1 uncultured Chthoniobacter sp.
AATCAGCTTGCTGCGATGATGATAAAAGTAACGCTATGGCACCAAAATACGGAAAATACGGAACCGACCCCTTTCCGACCCCTTTCACCTTTCAAAAAATCGATGACTGACCCCATAGATGCTTCTGCTTCTTCTAGAGGGTGAAGATGTTTTCTTAGCTGCTAAAGAAGATTTATTTTGAAAACCCAATTTTTTGACTTATTCCATTAGACGAATTAACACGAACATGCGATCCAGACCATGTAGTTGCTTCAATCTCTTTGTTCTTTAAAATCACATCTGTATAAGCATCATGTGAATGAGGTAAAGATGCTTTCCAAGCCACCCTTCCTGAAGATGTAACTTTTAGCAAATTTTCAAAAGTAGGCTGCTTTGAAGCCCCCGGATCTAACAATACCAAACAATCCTCTCCATTTTGCAAAGGAAGTAATTTAAAAACAGGATATCCATTAAAGTTTCCAGACCAAAGTGTTCTTCCAGTTTCAGTGTCACTAACAACTAGCTTTCCTGATTCAATAGTGAATTTTTTGTTCATAAATTTAAAGCCAAGGCGCTAGAGGAATAGTTGGTCCAAAGTTTGTAGGTGATATTCGATCTAAAAGTAAAACCTGGATACCTCCTCCAGGCTGACCAAAAGCGGAAGCTGCTTTTCCTGTTTGATAGCGCGTTCCTGCAGGAACTAATACTTCTGAGAAAAATTCTGCACTGTTTTCAATAGGCAATGCAAAATTTCTAATACTTGAAAGCGTTGATGCAGGTTTTGCAGGAGAGAGCCATGCTCCTATTTTACCAGCATCACCACCCCAAATTCGATACATTATAGTATCATTCTTAGTCACTAAACTATCAATAGGACCTGACCAAGGATTATATCCTGATGAAGAAGGAAGAGACATTGGCATCTTTGAAACAACTCCAGTTTCTTCGATAGCGGTAGTTGTGCTAGCCGCAGCTTCTGCTTCCATAGCCATGAGTGGAGCCATAAATCCAATAGCACCTCTAGCTCCAGGCCCTCCCAAAAATTCTTCTGTTGATTCAACAGCTGTATTCAATCCATAGAGACCAAGTCCAACAGCACCTGCTGCTGCATAAGCAATCGGCCTTGCCACCATCGCATTGACATCTCCAAAAGCCCCACCAACGGTCCATCCCAAGCCATAAGCTAATTGACTGCTTGCTTGTGATGAGTCATAAGTTCCAGCGAAACTTCCATTGCCATTGGCCCATCCAGCTTTGGTTCCCTCCACACACCTTCCATCGGGATCCAAGCCATTAACGGGATCACCGTTGCAATAATCATACAAACTCAAACTCGATGAGTGTCCGAGCGGGTCTGGAGAAATAAATCTCCCTCCCTGCGGATCATAGTACCGAGCTCCCATGTAATAGAAACCAGTTGGATCTAAATAATGTCCCCGCCACTGAGGCTGGAGAGCCTGATTAACACTGGATCCTGGCATAGCTCCGTAGCTTCCAAGAGCACTTTGGTAAGGGGTAAAACTACCTCCTGACATGAACCCAACAACATCTCCAAAATAATTGTTAACAATGCCAAAGGAAGTTTTAGTATTCTCACTGAAACAAGATTCTAATCCACCGATGCCTTGAGCTCTGCCATAAATGCCACTTCGATCCGGACCATATAAATTCCACTGCCTATTACCATTAACACTATGTCCAAGTTCTAAGAATTCAACTCCAGGATCGTAGAAGTAATTGATCGTATCACCTCCAGAGGTAGTTTGAATGCGCCTTCCGAGGCCATCATAAATTGTTTTCCAATCATGGCTTTGATTATTCGCTCCTTGAGTCACTTTAACTAAACGTCCGAAGCTATCCCAAGTAAGTGATTGATTATTGGAATCAGAATTATGAGTAATGAGGTTTCCTTGGGCATCATAGCTACTTATCCAGGCAATAGGAGAACTTGCATTAGGATTGAGGCTATCGAGAGTGACTCGAGATAAAGAATCTTTTTGGGAAGCAACGTTAGCCACATCAGCTGTAATTTCTTGTTTGAGTCTGATGTTGAGATCATCAAAAGTATAAGATGCTGTCTGAGTTCCAGCGGAAAGGGAACCTGTTGATGTTGGTAACAAATAAGGTTCTTGAGTCAAACGTCCCAGAACATCGTAAGTATAATTTTTTGTTTCGTTTCCTGCAGAGCCACTGATGCCATAGCTGGATACTTTTTCATCGGCGCGGTAGGAGAGGCTTTCAGTGGAGATATCGGGAAGTATCGCCGAGATGATGCTTCCATTTTTATCGCGAGTGAATGTTGTGGTTCCAGATGGGGTGGATTTTTGAGAAAGGAGTCCATTGTCATTATAGGCGTAGGAACAAGTCCCAGAGCCATTTTGAGAGCTAGTCACTTCTCCAAGAGCATTGTAAGAAAAATTGTACTGTGCTGCTGTGATTGTTTTATCTGAGCTCCAGTTGAGAGCACTTCTTCTTCCAGCTGCGTCCCAAGTTTGAGTCCA
>CAYYAN010000250.1:0-2475 GCA_964469825.1 uncultured Chthoniobacter sp.
CTTACAACAACCAGTTTTAAATCAGACTCCTTACGCAAACTTTCTCATTTTTATTCACGTTTTTAGGTTTAAAAAATCTAGTTTTTAGGTTCAATCGTAATGAAGATACTTGATGGTTTTACTGTTGAAATTCATCGCGTGATTTATGATCCGCTCTTGGAGACACCGTTGAGAAAGCCTTACGCTTTTGTTTACTTCATTACAATTCACAATAAAAGCGATCGAGCCCTGACCGTGAAGGGGCGAAAATGGGTTGTGCGTGAAAATGAGGGGGAGGTTACTGTTCTTGAAGGAGAGGGAGTGGTCGGAAAGTTTCCCTACCTGCTGCCAAGTGAAAGTTTTTCTTATAATAGTTATCATGTCACAGCGGGCAGTGCTGTAGCCGAAGGTGCTTATTTAGCGGTTACCGATGAGGGGGAAGCGGTGATAGCAAGAATCCCTCAGTTTGAATTGATTCCAGTTTGAGCAGGAGTGCTGTTCGTCGATTTTTTTCTAGTCGGCAAATGATTTGCTTGTAGCGGCTTTGTTGGCCGCGACGTATGCATATTTGTGTTTTGGGGAGTTTGAAAAATTCTGATAAAAATCGGATTAACTCAGTATTAGCCTCTCCATCTTTTGGTTTTGCATGAAGGGAAATATGCAAGTGCTGCTCATCAGTTTTTACAACCTCCGTCTTGCGAGCATTCGTTTTTACAAAGATCGATAATGTGAGCTCTGTCTCATTCAAAGAGTACCAAGCATTCACGCCACTATTATTTTTCTTTACGAAATGGAGAGAAGACTTCGTTTGCTTCGACGAGTGTCTCCTTACTTCCGATGTCAAACCAAGTGCCAGGAACATTCCATGTGCCGACTTTAAGTCGTGGATAGAGCCACTGAATGAGGCGGCCTGGTTGATCGGGGTTGTTGCCCTCTGCGATATAAGTTTCAATCAGAGGAAGAACATCGCTCCGATAGTAGTAGAGCGCAATGCCGGTCAAAGTACTTGTTGGCTGCGCTGGCTTTTCTTCAAAATGAGTGATGACGCCATCCTCATCAGTGGTGACATTGTTATACTTTTTGATGGCCTCCAAATCGCCCACATCATAAAGTGCCAAAGTGGCGGGATGTTTTTTTGCAGCATTTGCAAATTCAGCCACAGGTTGACTAAAAAGATTATCTCCCGCTACAACAAGGAGATCCTGGTCAAAAATATTTTCTTTTTTGATGACATAATGAATATCGCCGATGGCGCCGAGTTTGTCTTGATCGCTCGTTGAGCCATCATTGACGATTGTAAAATGGAGCTTCGGATGTTTTTCTTGATAACCTAAAGCCCAGTTTTTAAAAGTCTCAGCAAATTTATTGTTAGTGACTAGGAAGACTTTTTCGATGTCTGGAATAGGAGCGAGATTGTCAATGACCCACTCGAGCATGGGCTTGCCAGCTACTTCTAGAAGAGGTTTAGGTTGATTTTCAGTAAGGGGATAGAGCCGGGTTGCATAACCCGCTGCGAGGATGAGAATGTTCATAAAAAGTAGAGTGTAGCTAGAGCCTGGCCTAAAGTGAATCTATTTTGAAAGAAGTCTATTTTAAAAATTATCTCTGATTTTCTTACACGCATTGATGCTAGGGGTACATTCTATGTAGTCTGTACTGAAACCTATATGAAAAACACTGCTTTTCTTTTATTCGTCATTTTTTTTGAAATAACAGCTTTGTTGTTAGCAGTTCCAATGGAATACAAAAGTTTTTCTTTATACAGGCAAGCGCATGCAGATCAGAAAAATGGTGATGTCAAGAAGCATGATGAGGTGGTGCAGGAAAATGATGAACTCATGCGAAGCAGCACGCTATCTGTTTCAGAGGGTGATCGAATAACGATGGAAGAGTATGCTTTTGTGAGTCAAAATCATAATTCAAGAGGAAGGAAGGTTCTAGTAATCTATTGCCAGAAATGGCTTGCAGATAGGAGTGTTGTTAGAAGTACATCAGATTATATGAGTGACGTTCTTGCTCGTGGAGCAGATCGTGAATTAGTTAGGATTTTTGAAAAATCTGAAGAGAATGTTTTGAAAGCCTATCAATTGAGTAATCATCTTTTAGTACTCGGTTGGATTCAAATAACAGAGGATCTTCAGCGAGGAGTTGAAGATAGTATTAAGGAACACAATGCCAAAGAGGATCTTGAAGAGCAGTATGAAGCTCATGGAGATGATGCGCCTGAAACCGATAAAGCACGTGACATACTCGACTATTGGAGTTGTGCCGTTTCCTCCATGAAGGAATCAGCTCGATGCCAGGCGGCGATGCTTCCTCAAGTTTCAGGAATAGTGGATCCGTAGAAGAGAATCGTGGAATCATCAGAACCTCTTGTAGAGCCTTGGATCGAACCGATGAGAACTGCAGTTCCTAGAACTATCTCAGTAGAACCTTCATGGAATCATGTTGTTGATGTTGCTAGCCCGGATATTTCATCCCTCTCTACTGCGAAAG
>CAYYAN010000251.1:0-257 GCA_964469825.1 uncultured Chthoniobacter sp.
CTTCGGAATTTGTTGGTTTTCCGATTCCTGCTGCAGCAGGAGTGATTGCTTCACTTACACTCTTAATGCTTTGGCTTAATGAAGGGGAGAGAACAATTGGAGTTTGGAAGTTTGTACTTCCACCAATATTGCTTTTTCTATCCTTTATGATGTTTAGTCACGTGAAGTATCCGAGCTTTAAAGGACTGGGATGGCGGTCACAACGTTCGATCTCTCGCTTTTTAATCATCATTTTAATTTTAATTTTTGCCGCGATC
>CAYYAN010000251.1:267-2462 GCA_964469825.1 uncultured Chthoniobacter sp.
TCAATTACGAGTGGATGCCTGCACTTCTTTTTGTTTCGTTCTTGCTTTATGGATTTGTGAGGCCTTTTCTTTCCAAGCCATTGCGAGATGAAATTGAAGAGGAACTGCCGCAAGAAAATACAGATTTTCTTTCCTCATGAACCTTGCACTTAACAATTTTGCTTCTCCAGATTATCCCTGCGAGTCAACAGCTCATCGAGAAGATGGGGCGGCTTCACCGAATACGGTGACCTATGACCATTCGGTGGCTTCAGAAAAATTAGTAGCCCCTCAATTAGAAGTTGGCTTCATTCAGGCGCCGGAAAAATTTTTTGGAAAATTTCTCAAAGTTAATGTGGCGGAAAGAACAGCAGACGAGAAAGAGGCAAACAAAGCTGTGAGAATGGAGTTTAATGAAACACTCCATAATTTTTTTGGGCCTGTTCTTGCTGAATATCTTTATCCAAAAGAAATGCACGATCAAGCTTTGCAAAAAGGGTCGCCACTAACCCTTCAACAAGCCCAGAAGATTGTTAATAGAGGAATAGAAATGTGCGAAACTCTTGCCAAATATTGTGAACACTATCTTGATGATAGTTCTGAAAAAAACCTCTCACAAGCAGATCGACTTGATCAAGCAATGATCCGCTATGCCAATCAACAGGAAACTGATGCTTCAAAGCAAAGTGGATTAATTAATCTTCTTCCTCATGCAGCTAAGGCTGTCGGAGGAGGAGCAATGGCTGCATTTGCTTTTGCAACAATGGGGTGTCTTAATCCTACAGACATCTTTTTTTTGCTAGATTTATTGAGTGATAAACAATTATCAAAGGGGATAGAAGACTTTATTAAGGCAAGATTAATTCAACATGTTGAGCGCCATTTGGAGTCTTATCTACAGGAGCGAACGGAGTCTACCCACCCTCTTTCTCGCGAAGAAGAAGCAAGGTTGAGGCATATGCTGAAGCGTAGTACAGAGTCATTAAATCAAGAATCAGTCTATCCTACTGTGAAATCTGAGATTATACGTGCAGAAGATCTTTCCATGGGAGGGGGCGGTGATATTCACAATCCTATTGAAGCTATAAATTATATTTTTCTTTCTCCGTTAGAACATATCAGTCAAGGTTCAGCGCATAGCAGGCTGTTTCGTGATGGTGTGACTGCTGTCATTGAAGGTGTAAAAAAAATCGAAGAAGTCGCATCGAAAACAGAAACTTCTACTCAAGAGCTATCAAAAATTAAAAAAGCGATTGCTACAGCGCGTCAACAAGCAGCAATTGCGGCTGAGCAAAACGATGCTGCCGCTTGGAGGGATGTTGAGGATCAGGAGTCGGTGAAAACTGACACGACATCTGTTAAGAAAAAAATACTTCTTCCGCCTCCTTGGAGAAGAGGTATCTAACCCGGATATTTCACGGCAATTCTGCTGCGGCTTTCTCGTCACGAGAGTGGTGAAATATCCGAGCTAAGCTCAATGCCTGTAAGGAAGTGAGGGGTGATTTTTATTTTAGAAAAATGCGATTTTTCCAAAGGCAGCTTGCTCCTGACGTTACTGTCAACAACAGCGTGATTCCAATCAGGATAGGTCCAAGATAATTCCATGACCAAAAAATCCATGTTTGGTCATAGCTCGAAAATTGTTTTACAGAGAGTAACACGAGGTAAAAAAGAATCGTAGCAAATTGCCATCCTGTTTTATGTTTGCCAAATCGGTCAGAGGCAATAACAACACCTTTTTCAGTAGCAAGGAGACGTAGCCCTGTCACTAAAAATTCCCGAGCAATAATGATAACGACTGCCCACGCTGGCAAAGCATGAAAAGGAATCAGGCAAATGAAAGCTGCAGAGACAAGGATTTTGTCAGCTAGTGGATCAAGTAGTCGGCCAACATTGCTGCAGAGTTGATAGCGGCGGGCAATAAAACCATCAAGCCAATCAGTAAAGGCTGCGATGGAAAAAAGAAAACAAGCAGTAGGAAGAGACCAGGAAGTGGAGAAGGTCAATGTTCCTACAAAGAAGACCGTTAACAAGAGGCGTAATAATGTTAGCTGGTTAGAGAGATTCATAAAAGCAAGTTACAGGTTGCAGGTTACAGTGTTTAGGGTAAAGCGCGAAAATTAAAAAATTTATTTCTTGGGCTAGCCCGGAATTTCACGGCAATTCTGCTGCGGCTTGCGAGAGCCTGGTGTATACTGCGTCAGTCTAGGATTGCT